>JBGQGO010000137.1:0-11450 GCA_041497455.1 Blastocatellia bacterium
GTTGCTGCTCTTGCATAGACACGCGACGGTGACAATCTGTCATTCGCGCACGAAAGACCTATCGGCGGTTGCGCGCGAGGCCGACATCCTGATTGCGGCGATTGGAAGGACGGGATTGGTCGACAGCGGCTACATCAAACCGGGCGCGGCCGTCGTGGACGTTGGCATGAACAAGGTCACAACTCGCGAAGATCTCGCCCGCTTCTTCGGAGACGACCCGAAGCGGCGCGCCGCGTTCGAAAAGAACGGCCACACGTTGATCGGGGACGTGAATCCACGCGAAGCCGCCGAGGTCGCAGGTTACCTCACGCCGGTTCCAGGCGGCGTGGGTCCGTTGACGATCGCGATGTTGATGAAGAACACCCTGACGGCGATGAAGATGCGGCGGGGTTCCTAGGATTGGTGAAATGGGAAATATCAAAGCGAGTGAGTGCCCGCACCTCAGTGATACAAACAGTGCGGCTCTCGAGATTACCGGCACCGCCTGCGCAGAATGCGGAGTGAGCGCTCCAACACGTGTGTGCATGACTTGTGGCCACGTCGGATGTTGCGAGACTACAAGCGGCCACGCCCTTGCACATTCGAAGGCGAGCAACCATCCGCTCATACGTCAGCTCCCGATCTCGGAGAAATCATTCACATGGTGCTACGGCTGCAATGCGTATCTGACGAACCAAGGGTAATCACGGCTTGGAGACTTTTTGGCATTGCACGCTCGGACGCTTCGTGCTAAAAATAATCTCGCGATGATCGACGATATTACAACCTGCCTGATGCTTTGCGTCGAAAGGTACTCTGTGTTAAAAGGAGAATCGTAGATGAGCGACGAGATGACAACGCGGCCGATGCTTGAAGCACTGCTTGAGGGCCAACGCCAGCTTGCCTCGCAACTGGTCGAGTTGCGTGCGGCCATCGCTGGGATTTCAGACAATCAAAACGTGCTCGCAGCCAAACAAGACGTGCTAGCCGCCAAGCAAGACATGCTGGCTGCCAATCAACTTGAGCTCGCAGCCAAGCAAGACTCGCTAGCCGTCAAGCAGGACAATCTTGAAGTCCGCGTCGCAGAACTCACCCGCCAAGTCGAGGACGGTTTCGATGATACCAACCGCAAGATAGAGATCTTCAACGACCGTCTGCTCAGCTTTGAAGGTTGGCTGAAGAAGGTAGACCGGCGGCTGCACGACGAAATCCTTGTTCGCACGCGCTGACCCGAACCGCCTGCAAGATGCTCAGGCCTTTGATTAATCCCCGAGACAGCCAAGGAAGCTACCTGATTTGAAACATACCTGAATCGCCGAACACCGCGGCGTTTGAAGAATCGGTCACGCGGATGATCGCAGTCTCCGACTTGGGTTTCTTCGCTTTCACTTGAAGCGTTCCCGGAGCCGCATCCATGTCGTCCGCCAACAGGTCCCACGTAGCGCCGCCGTCACGCGAGATGCTCACGTCGACTTTGCTCACGCCTCCGGTGGCGCTCCAGGTGACGTTGTACCGTTGACCCTTGGTCCACAGTTCGCCAGCGGTAGGTGTGTTCACTGTCACCGCTGCCGAGGCCGGTGGCGGCGGCGAAGTATTTGGAAGCGCGAACGCGTATACGTTCCCATCGTCCGATCCCGCGAATACGCTGGCAGCGGAGATGGAGACGCCGCCCAGAATCGGCGCACGTTGTGCATTCCAGATCAGAGTTCCAGTTGAGGCGTCGTAAGCCTTAAGCCTCCCGTCTACGCCCCCGGCGAATACAACGCCTCCAGCCGCTGCTGACGCGCCTAGAATTGGAAGAGACTGCGAAGCCTCCCAAACAACGCGCCCATCACGTTGATCGAGGGCGACCACTTTTCCGGTAGCACGTTGAACAGTCGCGCCAAAGAAGATCTTGCCGTAGGCCGCGGCAGGGGAGGCGATGCTGCCGCCGATCGAGTTGCCGTCGGTGACCACCGTATCCCAGATCAATTCCCCGGTCGCGCGATTGAGCGCATAACAGTGACCGTCCTTGGAAGGGATCGCCAGGGCCGGAGTGTTGCCGATGTCGAAAAGCACCGGCGAAGCGCCGAAATCGAGATTGTTCGTATCGCCTGCAGGAAGCCGCTTGAACCTCCACACCAGTGTTCCATTGTCGGCGTTGAGAGCTATCACCGCTGACGAATGGAGGTCGGTCCCGGCGCAGTAGTTGCCCGTTCCGACGTAGATCATGCGTCGTCCCGCATCTACTGCCGCCGACGACCAAACGGCTCCACCCAGGCTTCCTTCAGGCGCGGTGGCAAAGCTCCAGAGCACGCGGCCGTCGTTTGCGTCCACGCACACCAGCCTGCCTGGGACGCAGGGGTTAACGCAGTGGCTTGCCAGGCCTATGTATATCTTCCCATCGAACACCAGCGGTGAAGCCCAGGCGTGAAACGCCTGAACGGGGTCGGCAAGCTGAGTCCGCCAGATCAATTGACCGGTAGCTTCATTCAGCGCGGTAAGCTGCGCCAGTCCGTTGCCAAAGAACAACCGGCCACCCGCGAGCGCCGCCGTGCTGTCGATCCCATAAGTACTCGAACAGGGATCCATACGGATTGTGCCGGCGTTGTAACTCCAGATCACGGCTCCGTTGCTTTCTCGCAGCGCATACATGTTTCCGTCCCACGAGCCTGCGTAGACGACGCCTCCCGACACTATCGGTGTTCCTGTGATCCGCGCGCCCGACTGAAAAGACCAGAGCTGTGTAAGGGCTGATGCGTTAGCGGTGCTGATTCCCGACCCCTGAGAATTCCCCGTGTGCGACGAATCGTGCTGATACATGGTCCACTCAGCGGACGTACCGGCCGATATGGCCCCAATGACCGCATTGTCGATTCTGCCGCCAACCGTCAGAAAAGACGCGTCCGCGAATAGCGGATAAACCGGAGACTTCAAACTCGACTGAAAGAGCCCGCCGTTCTTGTAGTACCGGACAACGCCCGCTTGCACCGCGACGCGAAACACATCGCCCGTCCGGTAAGGAATCTCTCCCGTGTAGACGTTGTTCTCGCGCACTTCCGCAACGCCAGTTTCCGTGAGCTTGATGGCGAAGTCTATATCTAAGAAACCGGCGCCAACGGCTGCGTGTGTCAGCCCGCAAAACAACATCTTGTTCGAGTCGCCCGCGGTGAATTCGAAATAGGCATCACCCGATGTGACAGTCTGCTGCGACCTCGCCCCGGCATCCGCGGAATCGGAACGGCCGGCGGTCTTTTGCAGGCTGTTGCCGGCGATCGTACAGTTGGTCACGTTGGTCCAGGTGACGTTCTGCGGCGGGGCGGCCTGTCCGAGCGGGGAAGGGGTCAGCGCCGGTGAAATGAGGATTGCGATTAGAAGATAACTGGCTAGTCTTATCGTCATATGGGGATCACGTTCCTAAGTCCTAATCCGCCCGGTCACCTTGAAAGTGAGAGTCAGAATCTCTGGAGTCAGGTCGCGCAGATACCGCAGGTCCGCAGCCCGACACTCAGAGTATATTCCGAATGTGGTTGGAGTTCCGACCGCCCCTTTTCCCTAGCCCAGGCGTTTACGCCTGGGTTGAGGGGGCGAGCGGTTGGGCTTCAAGCCCCATTTATGGGGCTTGCGTGGGTCTTTAGCGCCCCCGGTGTGGCTGAAGCCGACCAGAAAAGCCCGCTGAAGCGGGCTTGATTGATTCTGGCTGGTCGCGACCCAGGCGTGAACGCCTGGGCTAAAAAGGGGGTTTTAAGCAGCCTGCTAGGTGGTGGTCTGCTGGAGCCTACATCTGAGACACGCCCTGACCAACCGGTTGGTGTGGACCCGATGGATTGGTGATAGGCGACGCAGTCCATATCGACCGCGAAACAACGTCCTTAGTATTGCGTACCATCGTATAATTGCACGAAAGCCTCCTTGACAGGTGAGCGAATGAGCCAAGGTCGGGTTGACAGCGAAACGGACCCACAGGCCGGCACGCCGGTGAAGACGTCGCGAGCGCACATGCCGCGCTGGCTGCGGCTCGCGAGCTACGCAGCCCTTGCTGCCGCGGGCTCGCTCGCGATAGCACTCGGCGCTGCAAGCTACCCGCTCTCGGGACTGCTCATACGTCCCAGGCTCAAGCGGCTCTCTCAACTCAAGAGCCCTCACCTCAGACAATTGATTGCCCGCAGCCGAATCCCGTTCGAAGACGTCACCATTCCCTCGTTCGACGGCACGCGTTTGTTCGGCTGGTGGATGAGCGCCGGCCGGAGAGCGCCTACAATAGTCATCCTCCACGGTGTGAAGAAGAATCGCACAGACGTGCTGCGAGCCGCGCTGGTGCTGAGGCGCGCGGGCTTCAACGTGCTGCTGTTCGATGGCCGCGGACACGGCGACAGCGAGGGCCGCTATGTGACATATGGATTCTACGAACGCCGCGACGTCGAGTCGGCGATCGAATGGCTGGTTAAACAGAAGAAGATCAACCGCAACCGCGTGGGCCTGGCCGGGGAATCCATGGGCGCGGCCATCGCGCTTCAAGTTGCGGCGCACAACCCGTTGATACGCGCGGTCTGGGCGGACAGCCCATTCGCATCCCTACGCCGTATCACCGAAGAATTCGTTAAGAGAGCCATCCGTCTGCCTGGTGCAGTACTGAACCCTGTGTTGTGGACGACGATTCAGATGGCCAACTACCGCGGCAAGTTCGATGTTCACTCGGTCGATCCGTTGGCGCTTGCGGCTCAGATAAAATGTCCCGTGTATCTGGTCCACGGCACGGCTGACCAGCTAATAGCCACCGCGCATTCTGAAAGCATCTATGCGGCTCTGGGCGGCGAGAAGGAGATTTGGTTCGTCGAGGGCGCCCGCCACGCTCGCTCGATTCGTTTTGTGAAGCGCGAATACAGCGAGCGTCTGACTCGCTTCTTCCGGCAGATGCTTGAGGCTTAGGTTGGTCCGCGACCCCCGACTGTCGTCGCCCGTCACCGCTTCCGTTCAGAAGCGCCCTCGGGCGCTCCTTTTTTTAGCAGTCACTCACCTCATTCAGCCCCCGTCTCGGACCTGAAGAACATTGACAGCAACGCTTTTTATACAGTATCTTTTCGCGGAACCGGTTGGGTTCAAGCAGGGACAATTCAGACAAGGTCTACCAGACCGGGGCCGGTGCAAACAGTCTGTGCGGGTGGCTCAGCCCAGGGTCTTCGAGTTGGCTCTCACGAGACCGGCGCACGGAGGCAGAGTCGAACCAATTCCCCTAATTGAGTTTCTCACAGGTGTCCGTCCCCTTACACTGGTTTTGAGTTGCGTTCCTGCCGTGAGCGCGAGGCGGCACCGCCGGCAAGCTAGGGTTTGGTGCGCCCGTCTCAACAATCTATTTCGTCGCGCAAGCGGCTTCCCTTTGGGGCTCAATATCGGGGGCGTAGCTTTACCTTCGAGAATTTGCAAAAAGAGTGGCGCCGCGAGTTTGATTTGGACTAGTCACAATCCAAAATGAGAAAGCTCCTGGACAAAGCGATAGTCACCGGCTTGCTCGCAGCCGTCGTGTTCACCACGCTTGCGCTTGGAACCGTCGAAGCCTGGTCGGTTGCCATCTTTGAACTGATGGTCGTCGTACTGGTGTTGCTTTGGGCATCGAAGGCGATCATAGAAAAACGCCTCGAGATTAGATTTACACCGGCCGCATTGCCTCTCGGCGCGTTCGTTTTGCTAGGCCTGGCTCAGAGCATCGCCCTCACCGGAAGCGCGGGCCAGACAAGCAGCCTGTCGATGGATGTCGAAGCGACTCGTGGCGCCGTCGGTGTAATCTTTTTTCTGTGGGTGTCGTTCTTGATCGCCGCGAATTTCTTCGACACTCACGAGCGGCTGCACACGCTGGCAAGCTTTCTAATCATCTTCGGGCTGGCGCTTGCGGTGTTCGCGCTGGTTCAACATTTCACTTGGGAAGGAAAAATGTTTTGGGTGCGCCCCACGCCCTCGGCAGGCGAGGGCCTGGGCGGCCCTTTCGTGAATCGAAACCACTTCGCCGGTTACATGGAGATGTTGATCCCGATACCGGTTGCGTTGGCATTGTCCCGCGCGGCGCGCGGCGAAGCGCGTCTGTTTTACGGCTTCGCGGCAGCGATCATGGGAATAGCCGAAGTCGCATCGCTCTCGCGAGGCGGTATCGTCAGCCTGACGGCGGGCATGTTGTTCGTAGCGGCCGCGAGCGCTCGACTGAGGCATCGCGCAGAAAGCACGCGCCCACATCAAAGGTTTTCGTTCGCAGGTTATCCCGCGCTGTTCGTGGTTCTGATAGCCGGCGCGATAGTCGCGGGTATCTTTTGGGTAGGCGCCGATAGAGGGTTGGCGGAACGGCTTGCGGGCAGCCAGGGTGAGCCCGGTGCCGCGGGCCGCCCGGCAGTATGGTCGGATACGTTAAAGATGTTTGGCGCCAACCCGATACTAGGCGTCGGACTTGGCGCGTTCGAGACTGTGTATCCGATCTACGGGCGTGGAGACGGCTCGTTGCGGATTGAATTTGCGCACAACGATTACTTACAGGTGCTGTCGGACAGCGGCGCCGTTGGCGGAGCGCTTGCCCTCTGGTTTATCATTGTAGTCTTTCGTTCGTTTGCAGGTGGCCTGAAATCTCGCGACCCTTTGGTTTCGGGGTTCGCGCTTGGTGCGGGAGCGGGAATCTTTGCGATTCTGGTTCACAGCTTATTTGACTTTAATCTTCAAATCCCTTCCAATGCTTTGTTGTTCCTGGTTCTGTGCGCGGTTGTCTCCAGCATCGGCGCGACAAGCAAAACGCGCGATGAGAACGGCGTACAGAATGAAGCAACGAGCAGGCGGCGAATACCTTCTGACGGGAAAACCAGACACAAAGAAGCAGCCGCCGGGGTTGAGTATAGGAGGCTTGCGTGATGGCTGATGATAGAGTCGAGATTGAAAAGGTACCGTCTCCTGAGGATGCCCAGCTTCTGCGGCCCGGCTACCCTCGAGGTCCCGGCTACCCCAATGCAATGCCCTACGGCTATGGCGCTAAAAAGGAAGACGAAGAGGACAGCATTCATCTTCGCGAAGTGTGGCGCATCATCCGCAAGCGCAAATGGCTGATCCTTACCATCGCGGTTATCATCACTACGTTGGTCACCATTGAAGCATATCGGACCAAGTCTACCTATCGCGCGTCGGCCTTCGTCGAAATCGGCAAGGACAGCCCGGCCGTCCGCTCGGCTGCAAGCGGCGTGGTCATCCAGTCTGACGATGATCTGTACTACCCGCAGCTCAGCATCAATACCAATCTCTTCCGTCTTACCAGCGAGCCGCTCCTCGAAGACGTGGTCGCCGATTTGAAGCTCGATCAGAACCCGAAGTTCAGCGAACCCACCAGCAGGTCCTTCTGGGAGGCCGTCCAGGCCGTGCTCAACAGAGCCACTTTCAAAAAGCCCGAGCCTGAACCTCCCACCACGGTTGGAGGCCTGATTTCAGGGCCGGAAAGCAAGCTAGCGCGTTCGCAAGAGGAACGCGAGAGGCTCAGCCCCTTTGTGTCGATGGTTGCCGGAGGCTTGCAGGCCGCGCAGGTCAAAGAGACCCGAACACTCAAGGTGACCTTCACTCACACCGATCCGGTCATCTGCGCGGCCGTAGCCAACGGCGTCGCGCAGGACTTCATCGATCAGAACTTCGAGAACAAGACCGAACGGTTTACAAGCGCGTCCAAGTGGCTCGATGTCACCACCCGCGAGCTCAAGGCGAAGGTCGAACGCGCTGAACAAGACCTCACCGACTACACCAAGGGCCACAACATATTCGCGACCGAGGGTAAAGAGACTCTAACAACTGACAAGCTCACTCGCCTGCACGATCAAGCCACCCGCACTGAGACCGACCGCATCCTGAGGCAGTCGGTGTATGAAGTAGTGAAAGCGGGCCGCATGTCCGAATTGCCCGCCGTGTTTTCGGATCCTAAAATCAACAAGCTTCAGACTGACCTTGACGGGCTACGGGGCGAGCTTGAAAAGCTTGAACTGAAGTACGGTCCGGAATACCCGGCAGTCGTCACGGCGAAAGTCGATATCAAGAACACCGAAGCGCAGCTTAACGCGAGCCGCAAAGCTCTCGAGGACAAGCTGAAGGGCGAGTACGAACTCGCCGCGCGCGACGAACGCTCGCTCAAGGCGTCTCTCGACAGGGCGAAGGGTGAAGCGGTCAAGCAGAATCAGGACGCGATTCAGTACAACATCCTCAAACAGGAAGTCGATACGGCTAGGTCCATGTACACCGACTTCCTTCAAAAGACCAGCCAGGCGAAAGTCGAAGTCGCGCAGCAACACAACAACATGCGGATGATCCAGCCGGCGCGCGTGCCGGGCGCTCCAGTGGGCCCGGCTCGATTCCGGACCATAATGATCGGCCTTTTTATGAGCCTGCTTGGCGGGATAGGTCTGGCTTATTTCCTCGAATACCTGGACAACACGATCAAAAGCGTCGAAGACGTTGGCCGGTACGTTCAGCTTCCCGCGCTTGGGGTGATCCCAGCGATGGCGGCGGCGGCAGCAACGCGAAAACTGAAAGGGATCGGGCGAGCAAGAAACCTGATCGTTGGGCGAGAGTCAGAAAAGGAAGCTGGCGAGTTCCCGCCCGCCTCCGATAGCCTGACCGTCTTTGACAACCGCTCCTCCGCGGCCGAAGCCTATCGCGTGGTCAGGACGTCGATGTTGCTGTCGGCAGCCGGCAGTCCGCCCAAGACTATTCTGGTCACAAGCGGGCAGGCGGGTGAAGGCAAGACCACGACCGTTGTGAACACCGCGATCTCGCTTGCTCAACTTGGATTGTCGGTGCTGATAATAGACTGCGATCTTCGCCGGCCGTCCACTCACAAGATTCTAGGTGTCGATCCCACTGGCGGGTTGTCTTCTTATCTTTCTCGCAACACAGAGATCGACCCGTTGATACACAAGCTCCAGATACCGAACCTGTCGCTGTTGCCGTGCGGTCCCATTCCGCCAAACCCCGCTGAGCTGATCAGCTCGGCTCGAATGAAAGATCTGCTCAAAGAAATGGCAGCGCGTTACGATCACATTTTGATCGACTCGCCCCCGATGATAAACGTCACTGACCCGGTGATACTATCGAGCATGGTGGACGGGGTGATTCTGGTGGTTCACGGCGGCAAGAGCCCGCGAGCTACAGTCCAACGCGCGCGTCAGGAGCTGCTCGGTGTGGGAGCAAAGATTTTCGGCGTAGTGTTGAACAACATCGATCTCCGCCGCGAAGGCTACGACTCGTATTCCTATTATTACAATCGCTACTACGCGGGCGAACCAGGTGACACTAAGAGCTAAGAGCTAAGAGCTAAGGGCAAAGGGCGAAGAGCAAAGAGCAAAGGGCCGCCCTTTGCTCTTTGCTCTTTGCTCTTTGCTCACCGTTCTCGTTCATAGAATTCGGCTATTATGAGTTTTACTGAGATCATCATTCGCAATGGCATTCCCAGACCTGATAAAAAAGCCCATGTCTACCATGCTTCAAATCGATCAGATGACGTTGGAAGAGAAACTGCGCACCATGGAAGCGCTATGGGATGATCTTTGTCAGCGCGAGGAGGACGTACCGGTTCCACAATGGCACAAGGAGCTTCTTGACGAGCGCGAACGTTTGATCGAACGAGGCTCGGCTCAATTCGCTGACTGGGAAACCGCCAAAAAGCGTATCTCTGAGCGCATCTAAAGACTGAGTTGAGCCGCGAGCCGATTCACGCCGATGCCGTCATCTTCTCGCACGCCGGCATCGAGACGCTGCACCCGAGTTTCAAACGACCTTGAAGAGCGCCGTGCCCATGCCGCCGCGGATGCTCGATTACTACGTCGGGCTCAAGCGCAAGCAGCCGCACCGGCGCGTGCGGCAAGCCTTGATCGTGCTCAAGCAAACAGGCGGAGAGATTCCTGACCGCTACGAGGACGAATGGACCGTATGAGCAAGCAGTATCGCATAGGCAAGCGCGAGCGCTACCGAGCCCTCCGCGACGTATTGACTGATGCTATGTCCGCGCCCTTCCGCCATCTCCGTTTTTCAATTCGAAATCCGAAATTCGAAATTCTTCCCCGCAATCCGAAATTCGAAATTCTTTTTCTCTGCGTGATATGATCAGCGAGTGAACAGGTGAGTAATCCGTTATGGCACTCCACGTAAAAAGCCCAAGCTCTGTGAGCGCCGTTGCGACACCGGCGATCCGCGAGGATGTATTGCGCGATCCGCGCTATCCTGTCCACCGCATCGCCGGCCGGCTTTTGCCCTATCTGCGCGTGCTGGTCGACCAGTTCCAGCCGCAAGAGATCATTCTCTTCGGCTCCCATGCTTACGGCCAGCCCGACGAGCATAGTGATGTGGACTTGCTGATTATCAAGGAACTCGCGCAAAGTCCCCTGCGGGAGGCTGTTGCCATCCGTCAAGCGTGGTGGCCTGTCCGCCGCTTGTTCCCTTCAATGCCTTTCGACCTCATCGTGATTGACGAAGCGGGGCATCGAGAACGACTCGCACATTCCGCCGGCTTCTATGACGAGATTGTCCGGCGGGGACTGCGGCTCATATGAAGACACGGGAAGATAATCCGGCTGATTGGTTCCTACTGGCAGCCGAGCGCCTTCGCGGAGCGGATGCGCTTTACAAACTCGAAGGTGTGACCTTTCTTGGCATTGAGGCTTTGCATGAAGCCGTGGAAAGGTATCTCAAGGGCTATCTCGTTTCCAAGGGCTGGAAGCTGGAAAGGATCCATGACTTGTCGCGCCTCATCGAATGCGCAGCAAATTAAATCCGTTATGGCACTCCACGTAAAAAGCCCAAGCTCTGTGAGCGCCGTTGCGACAACGGCCATCCGCGAGGACGTATTGCGCGATCCCCGCTATCCTGTGCATAGGATCGCCGACAAGTTGCTGCCCTACCTGCGCGTGCTGATCGAGCAGTTCCAGCCACAGCAGGTGATCCTGTTCGGCTCCTACGCCTACGGTCAGCCCGACGAGCACAGTGATGTGGACTTGCTCATCATAAAAGAGCTTGAACAAAACCCGTTGCGGGAAGCCATCGCCGTCCGCAAAGCGTGGCGGCCTGTGCGCGCCTCGGTTGGGTCTCTCCCCTTTGATCTGATTGTCACTTCGCCGGAGGACCATAAGCGGCGGCTAGCGCGTTCAGCAGGCTTTTATGATGAGATTGTTCGGCGTGGGATCCAGCTTGCATGAAGACTGATGAAACGAACCCGCGGCATTGGTTTTTGCTTGCCGCCGAGCGATTCAATGCTGCGGAGGTGGTCTATACCCAGGTAGGTTTCATTCGTGTTCATTCGTGGCTTCTGACCTCTGACCTCTATGTCTGATATTGCAATCCGTTGCGAAGGCCTGAGCAAGCAGTATCGCATCGGCAAGCGCGAGCGCTACCGAGCCCCTCCGCGACGTATTGACTGATGCTATCTCCGCCTCTTTCCGGGGTCTGCGGTCCGCAATCCGAAATTCGAAATTCTTTTTCTCTGCGTGATATGA
>JBGQGO010000138.1:0-11388 GCA_041497455.1 Blastocatellia bacterium
CCCGTCGCAAACCCACATACTGTTCAGCGCGCACAGCGTGCCGGTCCGCTATATCGACGAGGGCGATCCCTATCTGGATCAGACCAAACGGACGGTCGAGCTTGTTATGGAACGACTCGGAACGCATCGTCCACACACCCTCTCGTTTCAGAGCAAAGTCGGCCCGGTCGAATGGCTCACGCCCGCGACCAATGAAACGATTCCAAAACTCGCGCTCGAAGGCGTGTCGCAGCTCATGCTTGTGCCGGTCAGTTTCGTGTCCGAACACAGCGAGACACTTTATGAGATGGACATCCTCTATCGTGACGTCGCTGCCGAGTCGGGCATCGCTCACTACCGACGCGTGCCCACGATGAATTGCAGGGCGGACTTCATTGAGGCTTTAGCGACGATCGTCGAACGCGCGCTTCCCAGTCGCACTGACGGCGCGTCGCGCTCGACTTGCATTCATTCTCCCGTTGCAGCCAGCGCCGCCGCTCCGTCCTGCGCGTGCGGCCGAGCGAAGGCGTGAGCCCCATGCAAAACCATCGCGCAGTAGTCGTGATCGGAGCCGGCATATCGGGGTTGGTGTGCGCCTATAGGCTTAAGACGCTTGGTATCGACGTGGCATTGATCGAGAAGTCCGATCGCGTAGGCGGCGTGATCCAAAGCGAGACTATCGACGGCTTCTTGATCGAGCGCGGACCCAACAGCTCACAAGGTACCGAGGAGCTGCTGGCTCTGGTGGAAGAACTGGGAATCACCGGCGAGCTGGCCGAAGGCGACCCAAAGGCCCCGGCATATGTCTACTTCAAAGGCCGGCTTCATCCCGTTCCGTCAGGCGCCGGCGCGTTCATCAAGAGTGATCTTTTGAGTCTCAGCGGCAAGCTCCGAATATTCAAAGAGCCCTTCGTTCCGGTGCGCCGCTCGGATTCAGAAGAGAGCGTTGCGTCATTCGCACGGCGGCGAATCGGCCGGGAAGCGGCGGAGCGGATGGTCGCGCCGTTCGTCTCGGGAATCTACGCCGGCGACGCGGACCAGCTCAGCGTTCAAGCGGCCTTCCCGAAACTGGCAAACCTTGAAACCGGCTATGGAGGCCTGTTTCGAGGCACATTCGCAAAAGCCCGTGAGGCGCGCCGCGCCAAGAAATCCGCCAGCGCCGTGCTCGACAAAGCGGCGCCAACGCGCCGGCGCCTCTGCTCATTTCAAAGCGGGATGGGCTTTCTGCCCAACACGCTGGCCTCGAAGATCGGCGAAGATCTGTTGACCGGATGCGGGGAATTGCGGATTGCGGATTGCGGATCGCGGATTGAAGCGGATGCGCATCCGGCAAGATTCTCAGTTGAGTTCGAGCGAGCAGGCAATAACCACAAGCTCACCTGCGAGCGTCTCGTTATTGCGACGCCTGCGAAGGCTGCCGCCACTCTTGTTGCCGGCGTCTCAGATCAGCTAAGCAGCTTGCTAAACGAAATCGACTACCCGCCGCTTTCGATCGTCAGCCTCGCCTACGATCAATCGACTGTCACCACGCCTCTCGACGGTTTTGGTTTTCTCGTCCCGCCGAGCGAAGGATTGAACATTCTCGGTTGTGTGTGGAACTCGAGCCTGTTCAAAGGCCGCGCGCCGAAGGGCAAAGCTCTGGTCACAGCGTTCATCGGGGGCGCGCGCAATCCCAGCGCCGCGAGAGCGGCCGACGCCGAGTTGGTTTCAACAGTGCACAACGAACTCCAAAGGGTGCTCGGCATCTCAAGCGATCCTCAAGTCGTCGCCATCACTCGATACGAGCGCTCGATACCGCAGTACAACCTGGGACACTTCGCGCGGGTACGAGAAATCGAAAGCCTGCTCGATGGACTTCCCGGGTTGCGTCTTATCGGCAACTATCTGCACGGGGTCTCGACCGGCGATTGCATCAAGGAAGCGGACCGCGTGGCCAGAGAACTCGGCGAGTCGCTTTCTTCTGCACTGATTAAGGACGTCCTTAGATCCTCATGAATCTTCGCGCCTTTGCGTCCTCGCGACTTTGTGTTGCTAAGGCGGTGGGATTTGAAACTGCCGGTCGCGATGATTTGAGAGTCATTTCCTGGTTGGAAGGTTCAAAGCTGCGTCGCACTTCGCAACCTCTGCCGCGATCGTGTCAGGCTCTCCCGACCCAAGTGTGGTCAACATACCGCGAGTACGCATGTCCAGCAGTATATCGAGACCCCTTTGATAATTGGCTCGCGCCTCACCCCAGTTCTGGATTCTCTGGGTGCCCGATGATGTGGAAGCAATTGCGGCGTAAGCGTTTCCGATATTCGAGTATGTGCGGGCCAGTTCGTGCCGCTTCAACGCCTCCGTCGGGTCTTCTGCCGAAAGCTTTTCAGATATTGCGAGCGCGCGGCGATAGCTCTTCAGAGACTCCGATAGATCATTCGATTTCATCATTGCATTGCCGATGCCATTGTGAATCTCAGATGCAAAACCCTGATACATTTTATTCATCGGGTCTTCAGCAATTCGCTTCTCGTAAATATCCAATGCCCGGCGGTAATGCTTGAGCGCGCCAGCCACATCGGCTTTCGTAACCAGTATGCTGCCAATTTGTTTCAGACTGTAAGACAGATCTTCGAGAAGCACCGCATTGTTCTTATCGGTAGCATAGAGTGCTTCGGAAAGCGACAAGGCCTTTTGCTGGCTTTCGAGAGCGCCATCCAGATCGCCTGCTTTCATCAACGCGTCACCCAGTCCGTTGTAGCTCGATTGCACGTCGCGGCGCGATCTGGCGCTATCCGGGTTTTCGAAGGCGATGGCCTCGAAGCCCGCTATGGCCTGCCTCCAGTTGATGATGGCTTCTTGCAAGTCGTTGATTTCGACCAGTGTGAGCGCGAGCCACAAATGGCTTACTGCCAGATTCCGGCGGAACTGCGCCTCGTTTGGATTCTCCGCCGCAAGCCCCTTGCGAATGGCTTCCGATTTTCGGTGGTGCTCAAGCGCCTGCTCGGCTTTGCCCATCGTTAACAGCAAATAGCCCAGGCGGTTTTCGGAGCTTCCAAGCCCGTTGCGCGCATCGACATCTCGCGGGTCTTCTTCCACCAACGCTTCAAATAAGGAAAGGGTGCGTTGCTGGCTCTCAAGTGCGGAGGCGGTGTCGCCCATCTGGGACAGCAGGTCGTTTACGAATACCTGATTGCGAGCAAGCCCGACGCGCATCTTTCGATCAGCCCGGTTTCTTTGAACCAGAGCTTCACGAATTGTCTGCGCTTTCTTGTAGCTTGCGAGCGCGCCCTGAGTGTCGCCGAGATTCGCATTGCTCGGGTTGCCCTGCACGTCGCCGACTTTTTCATAAGCCGACGCAAGCTCGGCCTGAAGCGATGCGTCGCCGCCTGCCTCTTTCGCAAGAGCGTCAAGGTATTCGACCGCCATCTGAACGAGAGTTTGCCGGGCCCGCGTCGAACCGGGAAGGTCTGCTATCTCGTCGTGCAGCCGGAACACAAGCGAGTTTGCCAGCGTGCGCACGTCGTTGAATCGCCGCTCTGCTATTTCGCGTTGATTGCTGGCGACGCGCGCCTGCCAGATGGTAGCCGCTAAGCCAATAAGAATCGCCGTGATAACGAGCGCAACCGCAGCGACTCCCGCCTTATGCCGCTTTACGAACTTGCCCGCGCGATAAGTGAAAGTGTCTTTCCGCGCTATCACCGGCAGCCCTTCGAGATGTCTGCGGATGTCTTCCGAGAATTGCTCGACGGAGGCATACCGGCGCTGCGCTTCCTTGCGCATCGCCATCAACACGATGTTGTCGAGGTCGCCCGCAAGCTTGCGGCGCAACTTATCGGGTTGGCCTTCGCGCGTCTTGCTCACCGATTCCGGCGTGAGCGTGATTTGAGCAGCGCCATCAGAACTCGATACGTCCACGGTGCGATTGATGGCCGTGCTGGGTTTTTCAGGCTCCTGCTCGCAGATCACCCGCTCGATGTCCTGGAGCATTGAGCTCGTGAGTCGGTACGGTCGATGGCCGGTCAGCAGTTCGTAAAGCAACACTCCCAGGGAATAGACATCGCTCGCGGTGGTGATAGGCTGACCTCGGACTTGTTCCGGGCTTGCGTAGTCGGGCGTCATTGGGCGAACCATCGTCTCGGTCGGCGCAATCGTCTGCGCATACATCTCTGGCTTGAGAAGCTTTGCTATCCCAAAGTCCAAAAGCTTTGGGATGCCTTCCGGCGTTACCAAAATGTTGCTCGGCTTGATGTCGCGATGCACGACCAGGTTTTGATGAGCGTAGTGAACAGCCAGGCAGACTGTGCGAAACAGCTTAAGGCGCTCCGCTGTTGTGAGATTGTGCGCGTCGCAGTACTTGTCGATAGTCTGGCCTTCGATGTAATCCATCACAAAATAAGGCAGGCCGTCGTCAGTGGTGCCGCCATCGAGCAGCCGCGCTATATTGGGGTGATCGAGGCTGGCAAGAATCTGTCGCTCGTGGCGGAATCGGCTGAGGATGGAGTCTGTGTCCATGCCTCTGCGGATCAGCTTGATTGCAACCGCCTTGCGATATTGGTCGTCCGCGCGTGAGGCCAGTAAGACGCTCCCCATGCCGCCGTACCCGATTTCGCGTATCACCTTGTATGGCCCAATCAGTCGGCTCGCAACGGGCCGGTCCTGCCGTTCGATCAATATCTTCGTGGTTTCTTCTAGCAGCGGCGACTCGATGAAGCTCCGTGCTTCGTCGTGCGACTTGATGAGAGATTCAACCTCGCCGAGCAGTGAAGCGTCGCCCGCGCAGGCGTCGTCGAGAAAGGCTGACCGCTCCCGCGGGTCACGGTCGAGAGCCGCTTGAAATATCTGATCTATCTGCCGCCAGCGATCAGGCTTCATCTGTCTTCCCTTCCTTGATCTCGCGATAGAGCCATGCTTTTGCCGCTCTCCATTCGCGTTGAACTGTGGCAGGCGAGATACCCAGCACCTCGGCTGTCTCTTCTATGTTCAGCCCGCCGATATAACGGAGCTCGACGATCCGGCTCTTTCGCGGCTTGAAAGATGCTATCGATTTGTTTCCAGCGTTCGGCCTTCATTCCTTTGAGAGCGCTCCTCGCCGCTACTGATTATCGGAAATCGCGGATCAGCACCACGTCCGAAGTCTGCGAGCCGCGCGCGATTGCGATTTGTTTGCCGTCAGGCGACCAGCTCCAGGACGAGATGAAATCGGATTGAAAGTCGGTCAATTGTTTTGGCGCTCCGCCATCGATCGGCTGCGCCCAGATGTTCGAGACGCCTCGGCGGGTGTCGACGTAAGTGATGGCGCGGCTGTCAGGCGTCCAATGCAGCTCGCGGATGGCGAAGCCTGGCACGTCGAAGATTCTGAGCGGCTCGCCGCCGGCAAACGGAATAACAGCGATGCGGAATTGTGCATTTGGCTCTGACACGAGGTAGTTGCAGGCGATCCATTGACCGTCAGGTGAAACGACTGGGCGCTCGGCTGCATTCTTATCTGTCAGGCGCACCGGCTCGCCACCAGCCGTCGGCAATTTCCAAAGGAACATATTGCGATCGGTGCGAGAAGAATAGATCAGCCACTTACCATCCGGGGAGCAATTGGAGACTTCGGTTCCAGAAAGCAACTGCGTGGGATGGCTGCCATCGCTCTGCATCCGCCACAAGGTGTGGCCAGGCCGGTCGGCTCCCCGCTCGGACGAAAAGTAGATATACCGTCCATCAGGTGAGACGGTAGGAAACATAGCGTCCGGGGTCAATTGTCTTTTGCCAGAGCCGTCCGGCTTGACACTCCAAATGCCGTAGTTGTCACCCGCGGCCGAGACAAAAAGGATCCGGCCATCGGGCGTCCAGCAAAGTTCGTCGTAGTCGTCTGATTCGGCGGTGACTCGCCCGGCGCGCCTCGGCTCCGCGCCGGGTGCGATCCACAGGTACGAAGATGCGTTTTCTTGCACGGTGACCAGTGTTGAAGCATCGGTTGTCAGGCTCACGCCGGAATAGCTGTTCAAGTCATTGGTGATGCGGTGCACCTCACCGCCCGGATAAGAAACGTGCCACAGTTGCAGCGGACCGGCCGAGCGTGTTGCCGAGAGCACCAGCCCGCTGCCGTCAGGCAACCACGCAAAAGCATTTACGCGTACCCAGGGTTCCGATGAAATTGGCTTCTCCGCGCCGTCGGCGACATTGATGGCCAGCAACGTCACCGAGCGAGCGAAGCCAAAAGCTCCTTTCACGCAAGCTATGGTCTTACTATCGGGCGACCAGGCGGCACCGGCTACAAACTCCCCTTTCGCACCCGGCTCGGCAGTCACCAGCTTTCGCTCGCCACTGCCATCACTGTTCATCACCAGCAGCGAGCGCGTAAGTCCGGCAGAACGGACAAAGCCAATCTGTTTGCCGTCGGGCGAGAAGGAGAAGCTGCTCGGCGTGTTATCCGTGCTGATGTCTTCGATCATTTTGTGCGGGTCGCCGCCCAGCGCGGGAATCTTATACAGCCCTGCGCGCGGGTTGCCGCCCTCTCTCTTGAGGTAGTAGAGATAGTTGCCGTCGGGAGAAAAAGTCAGACCGCGATAGCGCGTGCCCGTCGCGGGCGGCAGCAACGGCACATTGCTGCCCGTCGCGGTCTGCTTCAGCCAGAGACTCTGCTGGCCCTCGTCTTCTATGGCATACGCCACGTATTTGCCGTCAGGCGAAATGGCCGATTCCGACGCCTTGCCGGTAGCGGTCAAAGGGGCAAGCTGCATCATTTGGAAAGGCGCGGGCGATGGGCGCTGATTGATGAGTTTGTAGAGCCAGAAGCCGATCCCCGCGATGATGGCTATGAATGCGATCCCTGCGAGCGCCGCGCCTTTTTTGTGCCGTCTGATCTCGCTGAGGATGACCGTGGTGCTCGATGTCGTGAGTGCGGCCGCATCCCCGGTCCTCTTCACTGGCTGGTCGCCGGTATCGACGACGACTTGCGCTACAGTCTCAGTTGCGATGGGATCGTCGAGAATCGGCGCCATGACTTGCGCCCGCGCGGCTTCAAATTCAAGCTCCTGCTTTAGCCGGCGCAGATCAACCATCATGTCTCTTGCCGTTTGATACCTATCTTCTCTGTCTTTTGTGAGCGCCTTGGTGACAATCCATTGCAGCGCCTCGGGAGCCTCGTTCGAGTAGCGCGCGAGCGGCGGCGGCTCCTTCGAAATTATCAGTGCAATCAACTCACCGGCAGTTTTGCCTTCAAACGGGGAACGCGCTGTGATCATCTCGTAGAGCACAACTCCAAGGCTGAAGAGGTCAGTCCGTGAATCCAGAGCCAAACCTTGCGCTTGCTCTGGCGACATATAATTAACCGTTCCCAGAACCGTTCCGGGATCGGTATCAACTTGGGGGATGGTTGGCGCTTCCGTGTTGTCCGCGACGCCATGGCTCTCAGCCAGCTTGGCAAGCCCGAAGTCGAGGACTTTGACGTAACCATCGCGTCGCAGCATTATGTTCTCGGGCTTTATGTCTCGATGAACGATGCCGGCTTGATGCGCGGCGTCGAGTGCATTTGCTACCTGAATCGCGATGTCGAGCGCCTCTCTCACGCCAAGGTTCGCGCTTGAAAGCCGGCGCCTTATTGTTTCTCCCTCAATGTACTCTGTGGCTAAGAAGTGGATTGAATCTGATCGCCCAATTTCAAATATCGTAATGATGTTTGGATGATTCAATGCTGACACGGCGCGGGCCTCTTGTTGAAACCGCCGAAGCCGCTGCTCGTCTTCAGTGAAATAATGCGGCAGCAGCTTCAGCGCCACTCTCCGGCCAAGTCGACGATCCTGCGCGAGGTATACTTCACCCATCCCTCCCGATCCGAGCACTGCAGTGATCTTGTAAGGCCCAAGCTCTCTTCCTATGAGGGATCCAGCCTCAGTATTTGCTACGAGCTCAGCGGCCCCTTTGAAGACGGGGGCCTCAATAAAGCTCCCCGCCTTTTCAGAGGAATCAATCAGGGATTCTACTTCGCGGCGCAACGAAGGATCGCTCTTGCAGGCCTGATCGAGAAAGGCGGCGCGCTCGGCCGGATCGCGCTCGATCGCCGCTTGAAAGATGACGTCGATTTGCCGCCAGCGATCAGGCTTCATCTGTCTTCCCTTCCTTGATCTCGCGATAGAGCCATGCTTTTGCCGCTCTCCATTCGCGCTGAACTGTGGCAGGCGAGATACCCAGCACCTCGGCCGTCTCTTCGATGTTCAGCCCGCCGATATAACGGAGCTCGACGATCCGGCTCTTTCGCGGGTCGATAGCTTCAAGGCCCGTCAATGCGTCATCGAGCGCTATCAAGTCGGCGGCCTGCTTCTCAGAAACGGTCGCTGCCTCATCGAGCGATACCTGGACCGCGCCGCCGCCTCGTTTGGCGAAGTGACGCTTTCGCGCGTGCTCGACTAGTATCCGGCGCATAGCTTGTGCGGCGACCGCGAAGAAGTGCGCGCGGCTCTGCCAACGCATCTGCTTGTAATCAACCAGCCGCATATACGCTTCGTTAACGAGAGCCGAAGTTTGAAGCGTGTGCCCGGGCCGCTCGCGCCGCATGTAATAACCGGCTAACCGGCGCAACTCCTGATATACGACCGGAACCAGCTTGTCCAGCGCTGCCTTATCTCCGTTGCCCCAATCCAGGAGCAGTTGAGTCACTTCAATTTGCGAGGATGGCATGACTCCTCTCCCACTAAAACCACAAGAAGCCAAACAAAGAATGCGCGGATTATAGCATTTTTTGGGAATGTCAGGCCTTACCGCCGGCCCATCGGAGATTTTTTTTCAGAACCGTGATGGGATTTTGAATCCGTTCTCGCCATATGGTTCGAGGGCAGAAACGGATTCAGTCGAGACCCGGAAGCAGGTTCCGTTCGCAATTCGAGATTGCCCCTCAACCTTTGAGACAACCAGATTTCGGTACCTCTGATATTCGAAAGGAGAACAACACCATGAAACGAATGCTAATGATCGTAGTCGCAATTGCCGGCGCAGCCCTCTGCGTAACCCAGTTAGGCACAACCAGAGCGGGAGCCCAGGAGCTACAGCCAACCGCCAACGAACTTCCCAACAAGATTTGGAAGCGGGGTCTTGCCATAGCCCCAGTCACCCTCAACCTCGCGGGCAAAGACAAGGTTCTGGTCGGCGAGGGCAGCTACATCGTCAACGTGGGTTGTGTCGATTGCCATACCAGTCCGGCTTACGCCCCGGGGGGCAACCCTTTCTTCGGACAACCTGAGAAGATCAACACCGCAAACTATCTCGCCGGTGGCGAAGTGTTCGGGCCGTTCACTTCGTCCAATATCACGCCCGATCAGGCAGGACTGCCGGCCGGCTTGACGTTCGCGCAGTTCGTCGAGGTTATGCGGACGGGCAAGGACTTCAAGAACCGCCATCCTCAGTTTGGACCGGTGTTGCAGGTGATGCCGTGGCCTGCATACGCAAAGCTGACCGATGACGACCTGCAAGCGATCTACGAGTACCTTCGTGCGATTCCTCACGCTGAGCCGGCCCAGTAAATGATTCAAAGACGAGGCAATTTGCTTGTAGCCGAATCGGGTGGCGCCCCCAACACCGGGCGTGTCTCAATCGTTGACCAGTTCGGCAATCGCAGAACACCTATTGACGGCCTGCCGTCCGGCATCTCTGCCGAAGGCGGCGGGCCGTCGAGCCCGCAAGGGCTCGACCTGCGCGGACGCACTCTGTTTGTCGCGAATCGTCCCGTGCCGTACGGCTTCGATCTGAGCAGCACGATCCTCTTCGCTCCGTTACAGCTTGTTTGCGAAGGATCGTGCGATTACACTCATTGCGAAAGGCGTCGAGGCATCAACGCAGCAAATGAAGAAGCCATCACAGACGGATTGGGAACGAATTGACAAGCTGACGGATGAGGAGATAGACACTTCGGATATTCCCTTGTTGGACGACTCGTTCTTTGCGAAGGCGAGACTGCGAATGCCACGACCGCAGGTGCCGGTCACGATGCACGTTGATGCCGAATGCCCAGAACTGGATATTTCTGTTTCCGCTGAAGCATCCGACGTTGAGCGATCAGCCATTTTGCAGCGTCTTTCAGTGAAGGCTTTGAAGTGCACAACGGTGAATATCGATTCTCAGAAGGCGTGCTGCCGCTCGTAGTAACTATTGCTCTTGCGATTGCTTCGAACCCAGTTGCTGTAAACATCGGCTCAAATGCATTGTGGGATCTCTTGAAAGCAGGGGTCTGCAAACTCCGAAGCCAGCCCAAATCCAAAATCAACCGGGAGACAGTAATAAACATCCGCACTCAAGAACGCGAGTTCGTAATAACCAAAGACTCTTTCTTTGCTTGTGAAAAACAGCAAGTGAAAGAATACCATTCGATTGATGAATTGTTTGACGACCTGAAAAGACGCTAAACTCGTGACCGCGTCTAACTAGGCCCGCTTATGTTCGATTCAAAGAATGCTGTCTGCGTGCGCCAATCGCCCGGCTTGGCGCTGAGATTCATAGGCACCCGAAGGTGAAGTGTATCGAGTACTGTGTCAGAGACCGAACGCGAGCTGATCGGCGTCTTAACCAAACACTCTTCGTCCTGCGATAAACGTCGCGGAAACCTGCCCTCGAAGCTTCCACCCCGCGAACGGTGTGTTTCGGCTCTTTGACTTGAAGCGCAGAGGATCAACCGTCCATTCGCGGTCTGGGTCGAAGACTGTGATGTCCGCTCGCGAACCTAACGCGAGCGCGCCGCCCTGAAGTGAGAATGCTCGCGCTGGTCCGATAGTCAGCATCTCGATGATGCGCGCGAGCGGGACAGCACCCGAATGATGAAGCACCCTGAGCGCCACGCCTAACGCAGTCTCGAGCCCCACCACTCCAAAAGGCGCGCGATCGTACTCAAACATCTTCTCATCCGAGTGATGGGGCGCATGGTCTGTAGCAATCGCATCGATCGTTCCGTCCCGCACGCCTTCTATCAGCGCAGCGCGGTCTTCTTCCGATCGAAGCGGAGGGCTCATTTTTGTGTTCGTGTCGAAGCCTACGACTGCCGCGTCCGTCAAAGCCAGATGATGCGGAGTCACTTCGCAGGTGACCGCGAGGCCCTGTAGTTTAGCGCGACGAACCATCTCAACCGCACGCGCAGTCGAGATGTGCGCTATGTGAACTCGCGCGCCGGTCAGCTCCGAAAGCATTATGTCGCGAGCGACGTGGCTCTCCTCCGCGGCGCCGCTCATTCCTTTGAGTCCAAGCAGCGTCGAATAGCGGCCTTCGTTCATCACCCCGCCCGCCGCCAGATGCAAGTCCTGGCAGTGGTCGACGACGATGAGCCCGTGGTCACGCGCGTACTCCATTGCGTGACGCAGTACCTGTGAGTCCATCACCGGGCGGCCGTCGTCGGAGACCGCGACTGCGCCCGCCTCTTTCATCTCGGCCATCTCGGCGAGCTCTTCGCCTTTTGACTCC
>JBGQGO010000139.1:0-11355 GCA_041497455.1 Blastocatellia bacterium
GCGCAATGGCTGAATACAAGTGGCCCGACGCTGACAAGCGCACGTTCATCGGCAAACGCATTTCCAGAATAGACGGACCGCAAAAGGTATCCGGACGCGCAAAGTATTCGTTCGACATCAACCGGCCCGGTATGCTTTTCGGCAAGATAGTTCGTTCCCCGTATGCGCATGCGCGAGTCAAAAGCATCGATACCAGTGCGGCTGAAGCGATGCCCGGGGTCAAGGCCATCCATATCATGGCTCAACCCGGCACGCCGGCCGACGAGCTGAAGTGGGCAGGTGCTTCGGTGGTCGCTTTGGCGGCGATCGACGAGCCTACTGCTGAGGACGCGATGCGCGCGATCAAAGTCGAGTATGAGGTGCTTCCGCATCTGGTAATCGACACGGATCCAAAGACCGCAGGCGACACTTACATACGCGTGGCGAACGAGAACAAGGTAGGCGATCCGGACAAAGGCTTCAGCGAAGCCGAGGTCACCGTCGAAGGCGTCTACGGCGCGTCAGTGATCACCCACTGCTGCCTTGAGCCTCATGGCTCGGTGATGGAGTGGGGAGACGACAACAACGTGCTGGCTCATCTTTCAACGCAGGCGGTCAGCGGATCAGTAGCCCAGATCGCCCGGCCGCTCGAGATTCCAGCAACCAACGTTCGAGTCCAACAAGATCACATCGGCGGAGGGTTCGGCAGCAAGTTCGGACCCGATGAGTGGGACATCACGGCCGCGCGGCTTTCCAAGAAAGCCGGCGGAAAAGCGGTAAAGATGTTCAACGAACGCGACTCCGAGTTGATGGTCGCCGGCTCGCGGCCATCGGACTACGCCAAGGTGAAGATCGGTCTTAAGAAGGACGGCACGATCACCGCGTGGGAGTCTCAATCGTGGGGCTCCGGCGGGGTGGGCGGAGGAGGCTCGCCGCCGATACCGTACATCTTCGTCATTCCGAATCAGCGCAAGCAGCACACGAACATCATCAATCACGTCGGCAGCCAGCGTGCGTGGCGCGCGCCAAATCACCCGCAGGCGTGTGCGCTTACGATGACCGCGCTCGAAGACGCCGCCGCCGCGATTGGCATGGACCCGTATGACTTCTTCATGAAGAACATCGAGTTGACCGGCCAGCGCGCCAACATCTACGCCGACGAGCTGAAAATTGCTGCTGACTTGATTGGGTGGAAGAAGAACTGGCACGCGCGAGGCGACAAGACCGCGGGTCCGATCAAACGCGGACTGGGTCTGTCAATTCACACCTGGGGCGGCCAGGGTCACCCGAGCGATTGCGACTTGACGATTCAACCCGACGGCTCGGTTGAGTTGAAGATGGGGACACAGGACCTCGGCACCGGAACGCGTACAGCGTTGAACATCGTCGTTGCCGACACGCTTGGGCTGCCGCTCAACGCTGTGAAGATCACGATTGGAGACAGCCGTTACCCTGCATCCGGAGGTTCAGGTGGCAGCACGACCATCGGCGGCATAAGCGCTTCCTCTCGACGAGCATCGCTTGATGCGCTCGATCAAATCTTCGCCAAGGTCGCTCCTTCGCTCGAAGCCAAGCCGGAAGAACTGGAAGCGGTTGGTGGCGCGATCCGAGTAAAGACCAGCCCGAGTAAGTCATTGACCTGGGCTCAGGCTTGCTCGAAGCTGGCCGCGGCGCCTATCACGGTTCGCGGCAAGAACCCCGGGCCGGGAAAGCTGACCGATCAGGGTGTAGGCGGAGCTCAGATGGCGGATGTCTCGGTAGATATCGAGACGGGCATCGTGCGCATCAACAAGATCGTCGCCGTCCAGGACTGCGGTCTGATCATCGACCTGAAGACAGCCGAGAGTCAGGTGTACGGCGCGATGATAATGGGCGTTTGCTACTCGCTTTATGAAGAGAAGATCATGGACGCGAAGACTGGGCGAATGTTGAACCCGAACATGGAGTTCTACAAGCTTGCGGGGATCGGCGACATCGGCGAGTTGGTCGTGCACATGATGACCGGAAAGGGCTACGACGAGCGCGGTGTGATTGGTCTTGGCGAGCCCCCAACTATTTCTCCCGGCGCGGTGATCTCGAACGCCGTGGCGAACGCAATCGGGGTGCGCGTGCCGTCTTTGCCGCTCACGCCGGATCGAGTGCTCGAGGCACTCGAAAAGAAGGGAGGCAGCAATGCGAGGATTTGAATACGCCAACCCTACGACGAAAGAGCAAGCAGTCGCATTACTCGGCAGCAGTTGGACCGACGCTGAAGTTCTTGCGGGCGGCACCGATCTGCTGTCGTTGATGAAGGACGACGTCGTTCATCCGAAACGGCTCGTGAATATAAAGGACATTCGCGAGCTCGGCGGCATAACCGTAGGCAAGGACCGAAGCTTACGGATCGGAGCGCTGATCACGATTCAAGAGTTAGCCGATCACCCGCAGGTGCGCGAGTTCTTTCCTGTCGTTGCGAGCACTGCGGGCGAAATAGCAGGCCCTCAGATCAGGAACACGGGTACGGTTGGCGGGAATCTTTGCCAGCGTCCAAGGTGTTGGTACTATCGTGCAGGCTTCGGGCTACTGGCAAAGGATCAGAGCGGCGAGGCGCTGGCGCCATCAGGTGACAATCGCTATCACGCGATCCTTGGCAATGCCGGACCCGCTTATTTCGTTAGTCCCTCGACTCTTGGCACGCTGTTCATTGCTTTGGGAGGCACGGTGCGCCTCTTTGGGCCGAAGGGGAAACGTGAGATTCCTGTGGAGAAGTTTTTCGTCATTCCACAAACCGAGAGCCAACGCGAGCACGACCTCGGGCCTAATGAGATTGTCACCGAAATCGTGTTGCCACCCCTGGCGGGAGTCAAAGCCGCTACCTATGAAGTACGCCAGAAAGAGGCAATGGATTGGCCGCTTGCGCTCGCCTCTGTAGCGCTCAGCCTCAATGGGAATAAAGTACGCTCTGCCAGAGTGGTGATGGGCTACGTAGCTCCAGTGCCGTGGCGATCAAAGGAAGCTGAAGAAGCGCTTGTTGGTAAAGCTATCACCGAAGACACTGCGAAGGCTGCAGGCGAAGCGGCCGTGACCGGCGCAAAGAGTCTCGGCCGCAACGCCTATAAGATTCAACTCGCGCGAGTGGCGGTGAAACGGGCGATACTCGAGGCCGCCCGAGGAGGTGCACGATGATTGTCAACGAGGCTGAACGTTTCGATATCAATCACCCCCAACTGTGCGAGTGCCTGCGCTGGAAGGGGATGTTCATCGGGGTCGCACACGATCCATCAGTGCCGCCTTCAAACGACGGCCATTTCTGGTGCGTGTACACGCAGACATGCATGGGGCCTGATGGGCAGCTCGCCGAGCCGGGCGATTGTTCGTCGGAGGACCGAGCCTGTTACGGAAAAGGTCACTTGTGATAACATCGAGGCACTTAGCGTTCTTTGCGGTTCTTAGCGTCTCTGCGCGAAACCTCAGTTTGAAACACAGGTTTCGCGCAAAGAACGCAAAGACTCGCAATAGCGCGACGAAAGCTCGGAAGGAGAATCAATGATGCGAAGACTGATGTTTATGGCCGCTTTGACCCTGGTAGTACTGACGCTCGGGTCAACCACAAAAGCCCAAAGCATTTCGGGTGACTATATAGAAACCCGCAGCGCGGACGTTTGGACAGGGCCCTGTGTCGCGAACGGGGAGATGAACCTTGTAGGCGATCAGGCCATTCTGGCGTGGCGAGTCACCAAGGGCGAGTGGAAGGGCGTTTCGCTTGACGGACTCAGCGTGGTTGCCGTTGTTAAAGCGAACGCGACGCTCGGCGACCAATACAACAATCCTTATCCGGCAAAGGCGGTCATGATCGTCGACGAAAAGGCCTGCGGCGAGCAACAAAAGGCCCTGGTCGAGTTTGCTCAATCAATGGCCGGGGAGCTTTTGAAGAACGTCGTTCGAGTCGAGGTCGCTCCGATCAAGGTGGAAGTCAGCGGCGAAGGCGGGCACTATGCCACGACGCTGGTGCGGGCGGGCAAGATCGCCGGTATCCAGACTCGCGCAATCAACCCCAAGGATCACATGTGCGGCAACGAGGATATCTTCTATCAGCCGCTTGCTGAGATGACTCACTCGATGCCCGCGGTGGCGGAGCTCGATCAGTTCGTCGGAGCGGGGCTGGATGTTTCGTGGACGGTCCACGGCAAGCGCAGCGCTTTTGTGGGTACGTTCGCACGGTAGAGATCGCGCCCATAGGACGGATCTCTTTCTTTGAGACAAGGCACAAAGACCACAAAGAGATTTCTCGGTGGGCTTTGTGCCTTTGCGATTATTCGACGGGAGAGGATTTGGATGCCTCGTAGATTCTTCGCGCTGATGCTCGCCGTACTGATGCTTTCGATATCGGCTCTGGGCCAGAGCAAAAAGCTTGAAGCGATTGGCGCCGTCGCGGATCCTGGCGCCTCGGACGCGCTGAAAAAGGCGCTCGAGCCGAAGGGTTCTCGAATCACAATTGGCGACGGGCCCTATTGCGATATCTGGTTGCGAACGGGGATGCCTACCGGGAAGACCGACGCGCTGGGCGCGGTTTACACCACAATGGGCGAATCAGTGCTTGTCGGCGTGATCAGTTTTGCCAGGGCTACTACTGACTTTCGCGGGCAGGCCGTCAAGCCAGGGACTTACACGCTGCGTTACGCAGTGCATCCGGCGGACGGCAATCACCTTGGAATCTCCCCGATTCGCGATTTCCTGGCGCTGGTTCCGGTCGCGATGGATCAGAACCCGGAGGCCCAGCCAAAGTTTGAAGAGCTTATGAAGATGAGCGCCAAGGTGGCCGGAACAAATCATCCCGGCGTGATCAGTCTCGTTCAAGCCGAAGGCGGCTCGGCTCCCAAGCTAGATCAGGAAGGCAGTCACGTTATTTTCTCGGCTAAGATCAAGACTCAGTCGGGAGGCGACCTTCCGATCGCGTTCATCGTGAAGGGCATCGCGGAACAGTAGCAGAGCGTTCAGCGCCGTCAGTCGGCGAATCGAGGAGAGCGCTATGAAGCGAACCTCAGCAGTAAAGCTCGCGGTTATTGGTTTGATGGCCATATTGCTGCCCGCATTGGTCCGAG
The DNA here is from genome assembly GCA_041497455.1 of Blastocatellia bacterium. GTDB lineage: Bacteria > Acidobacteriota > Blastocatellia > UBA7656 > UBA7656 > Onstottus_A. The sequence goes on from JBGQGO010000139.1 coordinate 5,061, forward strand.
CGAGCGATTCAAACACCGGATCCTCAAGCTTCGAAATCACGATGCCTCTTGGCATTCCCATCGATCTGTGGACCTACTTTGTTCCGAACGACAATCCGATCACCGCCGCGAAGGTTGATCTCGGGCGGAAGCTTTTCTTTGATGCCCGGCTCTCTGCCGACGGCAAGGTAAGCTGCGCCTCGTGTCACGATCCCGGACGCGCGTTCACGGATGGAAGAAAAGTAGCAGAAGGAATCGGTGGCAGACTTGGCACGAGAAACTCGCCGACGTTGCTCAACTCGATGTTCAGCGCGGGTCAGTTTTGGGACGGCCGGGCGGGAACGCTGGAAGAGCAGGCGAAGATGCCGCTCACGAACATCGACGAGATGGGCAACCGGTCTCTCGACGAGGTGGTTACGAAAATCGCAGCGGTTCCCGAGTACGTTAGGGGATTTCAACAGGTCTTCGGCGGAAGCGTCACAATCGACGGCTTCGCCAAAGCGGTTGCGGCCTTCGAGCGAACTCTCGTCTCCGGCGACTCGCCTCTTGATCGCTATTTGGCGGGCGACCTGAACGCGCTCAGCGAACCAGCGCGCAATGGTCTGATCTTGTTTCGAACCAAGGCACGATGCGGCGTGTGCCACGTGTTCAACCAGAACTTCGCGGCGTTTGCGACGTTTCCATTCTTCACTGATGGAAACTATCGCAACACGGGAGTCGCCGTGAACTTCAGCGGCTTCAACGCGCTGGCTCGGCGAGCAATGGCTGCCGCGCGCGATGAATCCGGCGACGCGATGGCGGCTCTGTCAAAGCACGAGCGCGCCGGCGAGTTGGGCCGGTTCTTGACGACGGGCAACACTCTGGATGTTGGCGCCTTTAGGACACCCTCACTACGAAACGTTGAGCTGACCGCGCCTTACTTTCACGACGGCAGCGCGGCGAAACTCGACGACGTTGTTCGCTTCTACGTAAAGGGCGGCAATGAGAATCCGAATCGCGACTGGCAACTCGAGCCTGTTCCGCTGACTGAAAACGAACAACGCGACCTTGTTGAATTCCTGAAGGCCCTGACCAGCGATGACGCTCGCCGCATGGTCGAAGCCCACTGAACCTTCTTGTCGTTCTTTGCGCCTTGGCGTGAACCGTGTCTACTTGATGCCAAGCAATATCCGTAGTCGCGGCTCGAGTGCTTTACGTATCTCGGGGTCGGACAGAGCATACTCGTTAACGGTCTTCAGATAGTTGATGGGGTCGCCGATTGTGAGCCACTGGCCGTCCGCGACGGATTCGGCGACGACTTTGCCGCCGCGGTGAATGTATTCGCGAATCGCATCGGTCAACCAGAGTTCGTCGGACTTTCCAAGCGGTATCTCTTTCAGTATTCGGATTATCTCACCAGACAGCAGAAACCGCCCAAACATTGCCAGGTTTGAATGAGCCTCTTCGCGTGAGGGTTTCTCAACTACGTCATCCAGTTCGCGCTCGGGACTGTTCGGCTTGATCTGTGCGATGCCGTATAGCACTACGTCTTCCCACGGCACTTCCTGAGTACCTACAACAAGCGCTCCGGTGCGCTCGTGCTTTTCAATCAACATGCGGGTGAATGGGATCTCGGACTTGATGAGATCATCACCGTAGGCGTAGATGAACACGTCGTCGTCGACCAGGTGTGGGCTTGCTACGATCAGCGGTGTCCCGTTGCCGTAAGGCCCCTCCTGTAGTTCGATGATAATTTCCACGTTGGCCAATCTGTCAATGAACTCGTCAAGCGATTTATACCTGCCGCGCCGGTGAAGGGTCTCAGGTTCGTACTTACGACGTAGAGGCTCGGAGTTTTCGCCGGTAATAATGACGATGCGCTCGATCCCCGAGTCAATGAATTCCTCAATAATGAGTTGAATGGCCGGCTTATTGATGATGGGCAGAAGCTCTTTGGGATAGCCGAGTGTGATAGGCAGCATTCGTGTACCGGAGCCGGCCGCTGCGATCACGCCTGTTTCAACTTTCATTCACGCATTCTCCGTTGCGTAGCGATCGTCGATCTTGAGAATATCACGCACCCATTTGTCGAACAAGCCAAGCAAATCAATCGGGTGCCCAAGATGCAATCTCGCTCCCTTGACAATCCAGAAACATTAGTAATATAAGTTCGGTTCGTAGGTCCCGTCTTTCCCTCGACTCAAAGGGGACGCTAGACAAGTCTTGGCTGAGTGAACCGATTCCAGGTGAGGGAAGCAAGGTTCAATACAACGAAGGTGAGCGTCATGGTATCCTGGCTCGCAGCAAACCCACCGATGTCCGAGAATGCTCCAAGAAAAGGAGAAGGAAATCAATGCCGACAGTGAAAATGATAATCTTCCCGTACGGAGGATTTGATAGAGGCAGCGAACAGGAGAAGGCCTTCTGGAGCGTTGTGGAACTTTGCGAGGATCCCGTCGTCATCCTCAATGTTGACACCAAACGGCGGGGCAAAGCAGACGCGTACCTTAAGGACCCAAGGAGCGGGAAATATGATACCAAAGTGGTCTGGTCCGTTGACACGTGCCAGATGTGGTTGGCTGGCTGGGGCTACATCCTTGAGAAAATGGAATGGACAGAAGTAAGAAGGGAGGACCAGCAAGCGAGGGATAATCGAATAGTTCAACTCCCGGGAGATATTGAGCGCAGATTCGTAAGCACCCCTGAATTCCAAGCCAATCTGCGGGGATTTCTTCTGAATGTAGCCGACATAGCCATCGGGGACTTCTCCACAAGCAATAGGAATAGCGCAAAGGAACTCATTGATACCTACGGCACCTATCCGCTGCTTGCCAACTGGTTCCCGGAAATATACTTGGCTATGAAATCGGATCTCGATCTCTACAGGCCAAGGTCTGAGTTCTTGAATATCAGGGTCGGTGTGTTGAACGAACTCTTGGCCAACAGAAAGTTTGCGTATGAACAAACCTTGAACATGCTTATTCGCTCATATGATTGGAAAGCCGAGAAATTCAAATATGTCTTCAATCGAGTTCAACTCGGAACTATCGAGGATGATAAGTCCTTTAGAGCGTACGAAGGATGCCTCGACCAAATTGAAAGAACTGAGCGTTTGATAAAGGTAGTTTGGAGAGAAATCAAGAAGGAGTCAGCCGCTACTGAAGAACAGTATAAGGAGTTCATCGACCGATACCACGCGCTAGATAGAAGCTCTGCGAGCATTAGAGAAAGCGCGAGGATAACGATAAGGTCCCTACTGTCCACAAACGAACTCAAACGGACTCCAAGGAGTAAGCAAACACACGCGATCACCAACGAGAAGGTCGCGGCAGTGTATCCTGAATGGGCGCCCTTCGCTGGCGTTTCCTTGTTGTTTGACAATCCTGGAAACGGGATTGTTCGCGAGCAGGATCTCTACAGACTCGAATGCCGGGTAGATGCCGACGATGCGCTAGTACTGTACAAGTTGCTCTCTCAAGCTCTTGGCGTAATAGGACGGGAGGCGCTGGCGAACACATATTCGTTTAGGTGCTTGCCAAACTACTCTTACCACGTCACTGCTTGGGATGGGGCGAATGTTGGAAATCTCAGCGAGATTGCGGCCCCAGAGCGACAAACCTTAGAGAACTATATTGAGGGGCTGCCGAACTCGCTCCAAGAAGATAATGAGTTCACCAAGTTGATCTCTAACTTCCAGCTTCTTGCCCCGAACAAGACGATAAGCTTTAGGTTCGCGAAGATCTCAAAATGGGGCAACCAAGTTCTTGTCGCCGAGCTGACCCCCAGTGATAACAGTTCCCAGCGTGTGCTCAAGCAAATGTGCAAAGTCCGTACTGCATTGTCCGACGCATGTCGCGCCAAGTTCGGTATTCCCGCTATGGAAAACTATTCCCCGCATGTCTCCCTAGGCTACTTCACGAACGAGGAGCAGGCTAAACCAGCAACAGCGCGTATAGATGAATGGAGCGAAACGGTAAGCGCAATGGTTTCGGATTCAACCATCACTTTTAGCGGCGTCAGTCTTTATGGGTTTACCGATATGGTCACGTTCCTGAAACGTTGCTGAGTCACACGACCAGACGTCGATCGCCTTGCTCCTCGACTCATGTCTCGACACAGTGGGGAGACATCGACCGTCTTTGCGCATCACACATCATTTAAAGCAGTCCCTTGTATCCGCCGCCGTCGATTTGAATCACCGTGCCGGTCAAGTAGCTTGCGCGCTCCGAGCAGAGAAAGGCGACGACCGCGGCGAATTCTTTTGGCTCGCCGATTCGTTTCATCGGCGTTGACGCCGCCCATCGCGCGTAGACATCCTCGACGCTCACGCCTTCGTTCTTCGCGATCGACGACGAGAGGCTCTTCAATCGTTCGGTCAAGTGATAACCCGGACACAGCGTGTTCACGGTTATGCCGTCGGCTGCGATCTGTTGAGACAGGCTCTTCATGAATCCCAACACGCCCGCGCGAGCGGTGTTCGAGAGGATAAGATTCTCAACCGGTTGCTTCGCTGCAATCGAGGTGATCGCGACGATCCGGCCCCATCCTCGCTCGCGCATTAGCGGGACGGTTTCTCGGCAGAGGTTGATCGTGCTGATGAGGTTCAGTTCGATGGCTTCGCGATAATGCTTCGCGTTGAAGTCATCGAAAAAACCGGCGGGCGGGCCTCCAGCGTTAGCGACGAGGATGTCGACGCTTCCAAACTTGCTTCTTGTTTCGGAGACCAGTCGCCGAACGTCATCTTCGTTGGTCACGTCGCCGGCAATCGCGAGGACCTCAGCGCCGGTCGTAGCTTGAATCTCGCTAGCCGCGGTTTGCAACGTCTCTTCATTGCGAGCATTGATTGCTACGCGCGCCCCTTCAGCGGCCAACTCCATCGCCGTAGCTTTGCCCAACCCGCTTGATGCGGCCGCGACTATCGCCACTCTACCCTTGAGCCCGAGATCCATCACGCCTCCAACGCCGGTGTGCCGGTGAGCGTCTACGATAACGGAAATCGCGTGGCTTGTTTAGCCGGAAATCGTCCGCGAGCCCGACGATATGAAAGAAACGATACAGCATGCGTCAGCGGTGTTTCTCAAACGGAGCGGCGATATCGGCATACGCGCCGCCAGGGGAAATGCGCGACGTGCGGGACACAGCTCAACGTGGCCTAGCTGGTGGTATCGGCCCACGCGATGCTATTTTCTTCAATTCGATCCGGATGGGATAGCCGGTGATGGTGACGGTCGATGTGGAAAGGGAGTGGAATCCCTTCTTGCTCACTCTAATGGTCACAGAGCCGCGAGGGACGCCGGTTAGAGTGGCGGCGCCGCGAGCGTTGGTTGTTACGGTCGCCTCAAAGCTACTTCCCTTTTCCTGTGACTTAACTTCGAGTTCTGCACCCTCAACCGGGAGGTTGGTTTCACTGTCGAACACTTCGATGCGCAGCGCAACGCGATCTGGCTCTCCCTTTGTTTCGCCTGTCGCTTCTGGTGTTTGGACAGGCGTCCCTCCCGATTGTTCTGGACTGTCTTTCTTCTGGCCGCCGAACCAGAGCTCGAAATGACGGGCCCTTACTAGTGTCGAGTTCTCGTACCCCTTCACACGTATCGCCGCTACGTTTGCGAGCTTTAAGTCTCCTAGAGAGTTAATGATGTTGTTTGCGTCAGTTTGGTCCTCATCCCGGAAGTATCTCAACTGATTGCCGACCTGCGCATCCGAAACCAGTTGAATGCCAGGGACTACGTAACCGGCATTCTGTAGTCCTTTCTTTATTTGAGTTGCCGTATCTCGCTGCTGGTTGTCTCGTATGTGAATGTAAACGCGAGGTGGCAACTTGACGGCATCGTCGCTATTGGGCTTCGGGGGAGCAGCTTTGACAGCGGCGTCGATGAATCTCAGCGTGGCCGTCGCGTTGGAGGGCGCATTTCTCTGTATGGTTTCTTTTATCGCCGGCAGAAGATCGCTAGAGAGTTTTCCACTCGCCGCAAGTTGCTTGACCGTCGTTATTGCTTCTGATTTTCTCTCGGGATCGTCACTGCTCAAATCTGCAAGGACACGAAGCGAGAGCTGATTTTCCTCTTGCGCTTCGACAACCGCGCTTAGTTGGTCGTTCTCTGCTGATTCTTTTGCTGCTTTCTGTTCCGCCTTGGTAAGTTCTCGCGAATTCCGCCATTGAATCCAAGCGATAGCGGCTCCTGCCAGCACCAATAGAAACAGCGCGACCGCCGCAACTGCTCGATAGCGCGCGCGCAAGGACCGCTGCTCCCGCTGTGCCTGCACGTATCGCTGACGCCAGTCGAGGATCGCGGCCGCAAGCACATCATGGAAGATTTCATATCTCGGCTCGTCGGAC
>JBGQGO010000140.1:0-11349 GCA_041497455.1 Blastocatellia bacterium
CCATCCAAAGCCAATCATCGCTGCAACTCTCGCGATCACCATCGCGTTCCTGGTGGTGATTCTCATCCACGGCGTCAGCTTCAACGGCTCTCCCGAGACGCTCGCCCGCAAAGACGAGACGTATCGTTTCTACAACGAAACCCGCACCATCTTTGGCGATGACCGAGTGATCATCGTCGCAGTCACGACAAGCGATGTGTTCAACGCAAAGTTTCTCGAGCGGCTCAACCGCCTGACTAACCGGCTCGCCGCGGTTGCGGGCGTCGATGAAGCGCTTAGCCTCTCCAACATCAAAGCCATCAAACGTGAGAACGGCGGCGTCAGCGTCGGACGCTTGATCGACGCCCGCAACCTCAGTCAAGCGGACGCGGCCGAATTTGCTACGCTAAAGCAACAAGTCACCAGCGATCCGCTGTACTTGCGTCACTACGTTTCGGCTGACGGCAAGACCGCTTCCGTAGATATCTTCCTCAAGGCGCTCGGCGAAGCGGAGGCCCGCGCCGTGGCTGAAGAGGTCGAACGCGTCGCGAAGTCCGAAGCCAACGGCGATGAGGTCTTTCTGGCGGGCGTCCCCATCGTAGACGCGCGCGGCATACGAAGCATGTTCCGCGACACCATAGTGCTGTCACCGATCGCGGCGGTGCTCTGCTTCTGCGTTTTTCTTTTTGCGTTTCGCAGCTTCTGGGGAGCGGCTCTTCCGGTGTGCGCGCTGATCATTGGCCTCATCTGGACAATTGGATTGATGAGTCTGTTGGGCCGGCCGATCACGCTTGCGACGCTCACGCTGCCCACGACCTTGATGGCGGTTGGCAGCTCTTACATCTTTCACGTTCTGAATCAATATCGCGTCTCAATGTCGACTCTTGGCGCGCACCACGATTGGCAGAACGAACAAACTGCGTGGCTCGAGGGTCTGACTTTCATAACCCCGGCCGTGATTGTTTCGGCGACAGCTACGATGGCAGGCTTTGGCGCGTTGGCTTCGAGCGCGGTCCCGACCGCGCGCGACATGGGAATCTTCGAAGCGCTCGGCGTTCTGGCGCTGCTCGCTCTGACAGTAGGTTTTATTCCCGCAGCTCTTTCCCTGCTCCCGCGTCACGCGTTGGGCAAGGCCAGCCCGGAGCAGCAAGACTACGCGACCTGGCTAAACGGCTTGCTCGTGAACATCACCGCGCTGATTCTGTTTCGAAGACGGGGCGTCTTGCTGGTCACCCTAATCGCCACAATTCTTATTGGCGCCGGAGCGATGTGGCTTCAAGTCAACACGAACTACCTGCACATATTCCCGCTCGAAAGCGAGACCGTCCAGGACGCCGAGAAACTTCACCAACGGTTAGCGGGCGCGGCGACGGTTCAGTTGGTTGTCACGGGAGCCTCCGGATCAACTACCGACCCTGGCTTCCTGCGGGCGGCCTCGGTGCTCGAGCAGTTCGCGCTCAGACAACCAGGAGTCGACGCCGGTATCTCAGCAGTCGACATTATCAAGCGCATCAACAGCGTATTGCCGCTCACCGAAGGCGCCGCCGGTCAGACAGCCGCAGAGATTCCTGATGACGGCGGCAGGCTTTCGTTAATATACCGCGATTATCTTTCGCAAGATGAGTCGCTTTCTCGTCTTGTAAGCGCCGACGGGTCGCGTGTAGTGATCATTCTCAGAGTGAATCTGTTCAGCTCAAACGAGCTCAGGGAACTGACCCGGCGAATCGATGAGTGGTCGATAGTCAATCTTCCGGCGGGAATCACGCAACGCGCGACCGGCTCGATCATTCTTCTCAACGACGCTTCGGACGCCGTAGCGGCTTCTCAGTCGTCGAGCCTGGCGATCGCGCTGGTCACGATTTACTTGATGATGGTTGTGTTGTTCCGCTCGTTCTCGACCGGTCTCCTTGCGTTGATTCCGAATCTGCTTCCGATCGTCTGCTACTTCGGATTCCTGGGATGGAGCGGGACCGCGCTCGACATAACGACCAGCCTTGTCGCGAGCGCGGTGCTTGGGCTGGCTGTCGATAACGCGGTACACATGATTCGCCGCTATCGCCAATCCGTAGCCGAGCGACAGCAGGGGATCGACCCCAATGCTCTGCCCGCAATGCTCTCGGAAACCGATGAAGGATGGGCGATGTGGCTCACGATGTTGCGGACCGGCAAACCGATGGTGCTCGCCAATTTCATGCTGATCGCGGCGTTTCTGGTTTTCGTGCTATCTTCGTTCGTGCCGGTGCGAATAGCGGGGATTCTGTGGGCGCTGGGGATTGGGACGTGTCTGGCAGCCGACCTCGTGGTTCTGCCAGTGTTGATGAAGTCGAAACTGTTTGCGCGCGCGGCCCTGGGAGAAAAACGGCAGCAAATCCCCACAACGGCAGTTGGGGGATAGGTTCAGGCCCAGCCTACGTACGCAGCGAGGCAGTTGTGGTTCTTCTTGTTTCCATCTCTCGCGCGCCCCTCGCGACGCGAGGGGCGCGCGAGAGATGGATAGCCTTCAGTGACGGCGGCGTCTTGCGTGTAGGCCGCGACTGAACGATCCCCCACCTGCCGTTGGGGGGATTGTGGGGATCGTATAAACCGACGGGTTCCGCGATATGAAGCGCGAACCATGAGACATCCATTAGAAAGTGGTGAACCGCTTAGCCTGAGTAAACCATGAACAAATATCCGCACCGCCTCGCCAAGATTGACTTTCGCCAGTCTAGAGGCGCGTCCCTCCTGCCGATCATCGGAATCGTTCTGCTGTTGGTCCTGGGAGCCTGTGGCCGCAAGCTCGAAGGAACCGTCACGGTCGATAATGGAAACAGCAGCCCGGCGAGCAGGGCTTCGACGGCGATTGATGCTGCGCCGATAATCGAGCGCTATCGCAGTCTCGACACCAGCCGCGACAGCACGATCAAGATGCGGGCCTCGATCAACACTAAGAACGAAGGCGGAGAAACGAATGCGCCTCGGCAGGTCCAGTTCACGATGTATCGCAAGCACCAGCCCGACGGACGCCTGTTGATCCTGGTCGAATTCACAGCTCCGGCCGAAGAGCGCGACCGCGACGGGCTGATAACGGTCTTGCCCGACGGTCAGATCGAAGGCGTTCGCTACGTGCAAAGCACGGATAGCTTCATCGTCACCCGTGATCTGATGAGCGAGGACGCGCTGTTTGGATTGACTCTGCAGGAGCTTGCCGACGGACAACCGGAAAAGTATGACTTCACTATTGCGCGTGAAGAAACGTTCGAAGGAACAGCGTGCTATCGCGCCGAAGGAAAGCTCAAACACGGCGCCGAGTCGAAGTTTCCCCGCGTGGTGTTATTGATCTCAAAGCAAAACTCCGCGGCCGCGCAGGCGGCGTTCTACGACAATCACGACGAGCTTGCTCGTAACCTCATCGTGAGCAAAACAGACCAGGTCGCCGGTCGTTGGACTCGCATGCGCTGGACCATCGACAATCGCGCCCGCCAAAAGAAGATTGATTTTGTAGCGGTGGACGTGAGGTACGATCAGAACCTGAGGGACTCGATCTTCACCCGCGAGCACCTGAAGAAGATTGCGTCGAGGTAGATGGAAAGCAGAGGGACGGAGGGGCGGAGGGGAAGAGGTGCCGAGGAGAAGAGGTGCTGAGGAGCGGAGGTGCGGAGGAGAAGAGGAGCGGAGGTGCAGAGGAGAAGAGGAGCTGAGGTGCAGAGGAGCAGAGGCATCCAGAAGCAAGGGAGTAGGCAGCGCCCGTTCCCCTCTTCTCCTCCACTCCTCTTCTCCTCCGCTCCTCTTCCCCTCTTCCCCTCTGCCAGTTTCCATACTCAGGTCACCCACGACTATGCCCACCGATGATCTTCTCGCCGTAGTCGGCCGCGCCGACGAACTGTATCACCAACGTGCGGAGCCCGGAGCGGTCCGAGAATCCGTGATGGTGCTTTCGGGCGCGCGCGGCGGGACTGACCGCTACGAAGTGCAGTGGCGGCTCGCACGAGCGCTCTTCTTTTTGGGGCAGCAAGCGGGCTCACGCGATCCCGGCAGGCAGCTCTACGCGGCGGGGATTGGCGCGGGCGAGCGCGCCGTCGCGCTCAATGACGACCGAGTCGAGGGTCATTTCTGGGTAGGTGTGAATCTTGCGCTGTTTGCCGAGACCAACGGCGGAATCAGAGGAGTGAGAGCTCTTCGCTGGGCTCGACTCGAGTTGAAGCGTGCGATCGAGATCGATGAGTGTTATCACGGCGCGGGCCCGTTGCGCGTGCTGGGGCGGCTCGATCACAAAGCGCCAAGGATTCTGGGCGGCAACCGCAAACGCAGCCGCGAGCTTCTCGGCCGGGCGCTTGCGATTGCTCCTTCAAACAGCGTCACGTTGACCTACGCGGCTGAGCTTGCGATTGAGAACGGCGAGCGCGACCGCGCTTCTAGTTTTCTTCAACAAGTGATCGAGTGTCCAATCGACGCCGAATGGGAATTCGAGAACAACCGCGACCGCGAGATCGCGCGTTCGCTCCTGGAACGGATCGCCAAGTCATGACCCGGGTGTGATTAAGACTGGGACTCTCTCCGCAGATTACGCAGATGTCGCAGAACAAAAGAGCGCTCTTCCCCACTCTCTATCTCCTCATCTGCGTGCTCTGCGTCATCCGCGGATAGAGTCCCGCCCCTACAGATTCCTCGTCCCGGTTTTAGTTGCACCCTCATGGCCCCGCTGCTCGCGTGGAAAGAACGCCCGTCCTGTCGTACAATCAACCAACTCGGAGCTTCAAGCGACACAGCCACATCCAGGCGGAGGCAGACTCGATGAGTTTAAGGCGCGTAGTTGTCACAGGAATGGGAGCCGTCAGCCCCAACGGCATCGGCCGCGACGCTTACTGGAAGAATACTTCCAACGGCGTGAGCGGCACCGGCCCTATCACTCTCTTCGATGCGTCGAAGCTGTCCTGCAAGGTCGCCGCCGAAGTCAAAGACTTCGACTTTGATCGTTACATCTCAAAGAAAGACAAAGACCGCGTGCAGCGCGCAGTGCCCATGGCCTTCTTCGCCACCGATGAAGCCGCCGAAGACGCCGGGATCAACCTCCAGGATCTCACAGCCTCAGAACGCGAGAACATCGGTGTAATCATTGGCACCGGAGCCGGGGGAATCGAGTTCGCCGAGCGCCAGTACAAACAGTACTACGGCCGCGCGGATCACGACGCTGCGTATCGCCGAGTCAGCCCGTACTCAATCGTCGCGTCATTCGTCGGAATGCTTTCGAGCGAGGTAAGCATGGCTTACCAGCTTCACGGCATGAGTCACGTTCTCTCGACCGGCTGCACCAGCTCAACCGATGCAATGGGATATGCCTGGAACGCGATTCGGCTTGGCCAGATAGACACCGTCGTGTCTGGCGGCGTGGAGGCGTGCATTACGTTCGGGTTGATGACCGCCTTCTGCCGAATGGGCACGGTCACCACGAAATGGAACCACGAACCGGCCCGCGCCTCGCGGCCATTCAACGCCGATCGCGACGGGTTCGTGCTAAGCGAAGGCGCGTGGATCCTGATACTCGAAGAACTCGAGCACGCGCTCAATCGCGGCGCACGGATCTATGCCGAGCTGGCCGGCTACGCCTCGACTTGCGACGCTTATCATCGAGTGCAGATCGCGCCGACCGGTCACGACGCCGCGCGAGCTATGCGGATGGCCGTCGAGCGGGCCGGGCTTACGATGGATGAGATTGACTACGTCAATCTGCACGGGACCGCCACGAAGATCAACGATAAGACTGAATCAGCGGCGGTCCGAATGGCCTTTGGCGACCACGCGCGAAGTATCCCGGCAAGCTCGACCAAGTCGATGATCGGCCACCCGCAAGGCGCATCCGGGGCGGCTGGTGTTGTCGCCACGCTGATGGCGATGAAACACAGCTACGCTCCTCCAACTATCAACGTCGAGGTGGCCGATCCCGAGTGCGATCTCGATTATGTGCCGAACGTCGGCCGAGAAACGCGCATCGATGCGGCGCTGTGTAACTGCATTGCATTCGGGTCGAAGAACTCGGCGTTAGTTTTCAGGAAGTATGAGTCCACCGGAGCATAGTCCCGCGCAGTTCGTAGTTCGGCCTTCAGGCGGAAGTTAGTAGCGCTACGCCGGAGACTAACATACCAACTTCCGCCTGAAGGCCGAACTACGAACTCCTGCCTGAGGAGAATGACAATGCGAATAAGACTATTCCTTTACCTGTTGTGCGTCGTCGCCCTGGCGCCTGTTCACGCAAGCGCGCAACAGAAGCAAGCCTCGCCCACTACAACAATCACGATCTTGCAGCTTAACGACGTGTATCAAGTCTCACCCGTGGACAGAGGCAAGCGAGGCGGCATCGCTCGCGTCGGCACGTTGCAGAAGAAGATTCGCGCACAGTCGCCGAACACGCTCTTTCTGCTTTCAGGCGATTTCATCTCACCGTCTGTCGCATCGCGCCTCTTCAAAGGCAAGCAAATGATTGCAGCGCTCAACGCAGCCGGTCTCGACATTGCGACCCTGGGCAATCACGAATTCGACTTCGGCCCCGATGTGCTGCGCCAACGAATGGAAGAGTCGCGTTTCGCCTACACGATCGCAAACGTGTTCGACAAGCTAACCGGCAAACCCTTCGGCGGCGCGAGCCAGTACATCATTCGCGAGTTGGGCGGCGTCCGAGTAGCAATCTTCGGATTGCTGTTGGCTGAAACCGCTTCCGTCTCTGCGCCCGGACCGGCGGTTCGCTTCGACGACCCGATTGCTGTCGGCAAACGACTGTCTCGCGAGCTTCGCCGTCAAGGGGCGGACATCATAATCGCGTTGACTCACTTGCCGATGCGAGACGATAAACGGCTCGCGGCGGAAGCTGACCTCGATCTCATAGTCGGCGGCCACGAGCACGAGCTGCTCGAGTCGTTCGCCGGCCGCACGCTCATAATGAAGATGGGCTCGGACGCTCGCAATCTCGGCCGCATAGACTTGAACGTCGCTCGGGTAGCATCTAGAGCAGGCAAAGCGCGAAGCCGCGTTTCGCGTGCTCGCTTCAAGCTTCAGTCCGCGGACTTTGAAGCGATTCCGGTGACCGACGCCGTCGCGGATGATCCCGAAGTAGCCGCCATCGTCGGCGAATACGAGAAACAGTTGAACGCGACCCTTGGCGAAGTGATCGGAAAGACGTCGGTCGCTTTGGACGCTCGCGCTTCTGTGATCCGTTTCGGGGAGAGCAACCTCGGCAACTTCCTGGCTGATGTCTACAAACAGGCCGTGGGAGCCGATTGTGCGTTGGTCAACAGCGGCGGTATTCGTTCGGACACGACTTACGGCCCCGGCGACCTGACCAAAAAGGATATTCTGTCGATCCTTCCCTTCGAGAACACGCTGGTGAAAGCGCAACTGACCGGCGCGCACATCAAGCGGCTCCTCGAGCACGGTGTGAGCGTAGCGGGCCAGGAAGACGGCCGGTTTCCTCAAGTGTCCGGGTTCGCGTTCACCTACGACGCGGGGCGGCCAGTGGGCTCGCGGGTGACCAGCATCGAACTCGGCGGCAAAGCGATTGACCCGGAGAAGAGCTACACGATAGCGGTGAACGCTTATCTTCTGGGAGGCGGCGACGGCTATGACTTCAAGGGCGTATCAGTATTGGTGAAACCCGAAGAAGGCCCGGTCGAACCGGACGTTGTGATGGAAGCCATTAAGAAGATGGGAACCATTTCGCCGCAAGTCGAAGGTCGAATCAAGTCCGCTCAAACTAATCGGACTTCGATGTTTCGTCCGCTTCGGTCTCGGACAAGACAATTTACCGAGCGTGCCGGTTCGGCATATCTATGATCCCCTCTAACCTCGATCGAACTACTTCCCTGCGCGTTTGTGGTTGCTGTCGAGGTTCTCGAGCCTAGCAAGCACTTCGGGAATGTAGGCCTTGTCTTTCAGGCTCGCGTAGTCACCTTGAAAATACACCACCGTGATGTCCGCCGTGGGCCATTGGAACTGATTCAGGACCACCGCAAAGCGCTCATTATCTGAGAGGCGGGTGTTGTCGATCATCGGGAAGTCGAAGAAACCCACGCCGAAATCCTGATGTGCAGGTTCATACGTTTGCGAGTCCTTATTCAGGTCGGCTACCATCAGCGAGACCTTCAATCTCTTTCTGATCGCGTCAGCTTCCAACACAACGATCGTGAACTTTCTTGTGATTTGATCAAGCGTCTCGGTCCACTCGATCACCTGGGGATCATTTTCTAGCTTCTCCAAGTCGATCGTCTCGCTGTGTTTCTTTCCGTGCTGTTCCAAAACCAGCATCTGCTTTCTGGATATGTCCCGGGCGAGCCCGTCTACTCGCGCCATATACTTGACTTTCCTTTGGGGATCTCGGAATTCGTCTATTTCGTCCCGCAGATTTATGAAAAGAGGCTTGAGGTTGAGCGAGTCATGGAAGTTCCGCGTTAGCAGTTCAAGATTCAGAACCTTTCGACCAAGCGGCGCGTCCGGTGATTTGGGGTCGAGGAAGGAATCGATTATCGACTTGAACATGTCTTTCCGGACTAAACCATCCGCTTCTTCTCTCCGGCTCATCAGATCGGTGTAAAACTGTACTCGAGCCGCTTCGAACTTCCTTTCCTCGAGGATATTCGAAATATGGTTACCATAGTATCCAACAATAAATACGGCTAAGAGGGGCGTTATGCCCGTCAACACCTTGAGAACTACATCTACTTTGTCCCTCGGCTTGTCTATTTTCTCTTCGGACTCCATACCTACTTCCTCCTCAGTTTGTATCGTCCATCGCTGGCCTCTAACACCAGATTGAACCGGACGGTGCCCTCATAAGAATAGATCGCGATTGATGGGAAAGGCTCAATACCGTACTTCACCGTAAGCGTGCACTTCCCCTGTTCCTTTAGATATAGCCGGTAAGACCCAATCTCGTCGGTCTTTGTTGAACGAGCCGGACCGGCACATTGAACTACTATTTCCACCCCAGGCCCGATAGCCTTCCCGGAGAGTTCTATGCTCCCGTAGATCTCCCCGGCGAAGACCGGGGCAACGAACATCAAGATCAGCAACACCGAAAGACTCGTAGTTCTCATTTTGTCCTCCCTAATCGCAGGATCCTTCCTGCCATTCACTTCCCTCTAGTGACCTATGACGAGAAACAGTTGAGTGACAATGCAGAAATATCCCTACGGCTGGCAATTACGCAACTCCCCCTGGTTAACTGCACGGCTAACTCGTAGGGCGACACTCGAGTCGCCCAAAGGCTTGATCTGGTACTTGAACTCCGGGGATAGAGTGCAATAGCGGCAAGAGTCACGCTAAGGGAGTTTCCCGTGCGTCTGTTGACCTTTTGGGGCTTCGGGGTTCAAAGACTATGGCTAAGGGTCGACATAACAGTTCGCGCTGCTTCGATCGTCTTTGCGATAGCTTCGTCCGCGTGGCTGTTGCTCACGAATGCGCATTCGAATTGCGAAGGCGCGAGGTAGACGCCCTCTTCAAGCATCGCTCGGAAGAACCTCCCATACCGCTCGGTGTCGCACTTCTTCGCGCTGGGCCAGTCGGTCACCGGCCCTTCGGTGAAAAACGCGGTCAGCATCGAGCCCACACGATTCACAGTCACCCTGATGCCCGCCTCAAGAGCCGCGTCCCGCAAGCCTTGCTCTAACTTTGCGCTGCGCCGTTCGAGTTCTTCGTAAGGGTTTGAATCTCTCAACAGTTTCAACATTGCCAGGCCGGCGGTTACCGCGAGCGGGTTTCCCGAGAGGGTGCCCGCTTGATAAACCGGACCGAGCGGCGCGATCCGATCCATTACGTCGGCTCTCCCACCGAACGCTCCTACGGGGAGCCCGCCGCCGATGATCTTGCCCAGGCACGTCAAGTCCGGCTTTATGCCATATAACTGTTGCGCTCCACCGTAGGCGAGCCGGAAGCCGGTGATCACTTCGTCGAAGATCAATAACGCGCCGTGACGTGTGGTGATTTCGCGGACCGCTTCGAGGTAGCCGGGACCGGGCGGCACGCAGCCCATGTTTCCAGCGACCGGTTCGATTATCACGCAAGCGATCTCGCTTCCCTGCTCTTCAAAGGTCTGATTCAAAGCGTCTGCGTTGTTGTATGGGACCACGATCGTGTTCCGAGCGAAGTCGGCTGGCACCCCCGCGCTGTCGGGAGTTCCAAAAGTCGCGAGTCCCGACCCTGCTTTCACCAGCAAGCTGTCGCTGTGGCCGTGATAGCAGCCTTCGAATTTGACTATGCGATCGCGGCCAGTGAACCCGCGCGCCAGGCGGATCGCGCTCATCGCGGCTTCGGTGCCGGAGCTGGTTAAGCGCACTCGTTCGATTGAAGGAAAAGCCGAGATGATTTCAGTGGCGAGATCGATCTCCAATTCAGTCGGGGCGCCGTAGCTCGTTCCTCGCGAGGCCGCTTCGCGGATTGCTTCGATGACAACCGGGTGAGCGTGGCCGAGTATCATCGGTCCCCACGACCCAACGTAATCAATGTAGCTGTTACCGTCGGCATCCGTGATGTGAGCGCCTGCGGCTTCGCGGATGAACAAGGGCGTGCGGCCGACTGCGCGAAACGCCCGGACGGGGCTATTGACGCCGCCGGGGATCACTTGCTGGGCGCGTTTGAAAAGGTGATCTGACTTTGTCGTGTCGAGCTTCGCCATGTGTTCCTCGTGCTAGGAGGTTGATACTTTCACCCGGTATACTTCGAAATGATGCGTGAAGCGTGAAACGTGATGCGTGAAACGTGATGCGTGATCCGTGATGACGCATCACGCTTCACGGTTCACGGTTCACGGATCACGTTTCAGTCGCCAGTATAGCAACGTGCGAACAACCGAGTAAAAGAAGGAATGAAAGCGAAGCATCACTTCTGGTTGATTGACACAAAGATTTCGGCGGGACCAATTGATCAAGCCTGAGTACCTTTAGTCTAAGAATCGGTGTCTGGAAAAGCGGAAACAACTGCGCGAGCCGGGGCGTTAGTTCGTCTAGCGAACGTGGATTTCGGCTACCTGAGAAGAACAAGGAGCAAGCAGCCGATGTACTGTCCTAATTGCTCGACCGAAGCATCAACGGAGCAAAAGTTCTGCCGAACTTGCGGGATGGAGCTGCGGGCGGTGGCAGACCTCATCCGGGATCAGTCTCCAATGGTGAAGCCGAAGAGCCATCAAAAACCAACCTTCGAGGCGCGACAACGAGCGATGCTGATCTGGGGCTTCATCATCACGTTCGGCGCAGCCGCTGTGGGAGCTAGCCTGAAGATCTTAGCCAAAGAGAGTATCCATCCGGCCGGTGAGTTCACTCCGTACGTGTCCGTGCTCGCGGTGGTGGCCGCAATCTTCGGAATGGGATTGATGTGCTATCCGTTTCTTCAGATGATGTCGGACAACGC
>JBGQGO010000141.1:0-11349 GCA_041497455.1 Blastocatellia bacterium
GGCGTATCGGGCACTGTCGGTTTGATCGGAGTGTTCAACCAGCGCCGGTTCCGGCAACAAGAACTGCGAATGATCGAGGATCTGGCGCCGGCCGCAGTCGCTGCGATTCGTGTTGCCGAGCTTCAATCGCGCTGCGCCGCGCTACGAACCAGGATCGACAAAGACGGCGGGGCTTCGGCAGCGGTTGAGCAGTCGCCAACGCCGCGCGAGAGCGAGCTTGAAGATGCGGTCGCTCAGCTCACGCGCCAGGTCGCGCAGCTTCAAGTCGAGCGCGAGTCCGTGCTCAAGACCTCGGCGTACCATGAAAAACTGAGCCGTGAGCTTCAATCGCGGGTCGATATGCTGGTCGACGCCCATCAACAAAGCGGCCACGAAGCGTCCGCTATGGCTTATGAAGTTGAAGCCGAGCGCCGCCGGTTACAGGAAGAGAACGCGCAACTCAAGAGCCGTTTCGCAGCGCCTGAAGCAAGCCTCAGCGAGCTCAATAAGGTTCGCGAGAAACTGACCTCCGAAATGGCTGAGCGCAGCCAGCAGATCGAGCTGTTTAAAGCGCACCTGGCGGCGCTTCAGGAGCGCAACTCGGCGCTTGAGGTCACCAACGTTATGCTCCGCGGCGAGAGCGCTTCGGTAGCCGACAGCGTAAACGATCTCGAGCATTCGCTTCGGATGGCCGAAGACTCGCGGGCACGATTGGAGCAAACGAACCTCGCGCTTGACGAAAGAGTGAACAGCCTGATCGAAGAGCTCGGGCGCTTGCGGATCGAAAGCAGCCGGATCGCCGGTGAGAACGAGCAGCTTGTCGCGGAAACCGAACGGTTGAACGGCGAGATCGTTCGATTGCAAGGCGGCGGCACTCGCATCAGCGAAGACAATGCGCGGCTGCTTAGCTTGAACGCGGAGCTGGCTCAGGCCCAATCTCGCGCCGAAAATCGCGCGGCCGAACTCGAGCGAGATCGCGCTGACTTGAACAGACAACTTGAAGAGGCTCGCACTCTTGTTGGCGGGCGGCTGGTGGAGCTCGAGCAGGAAAATGCGTTGCTCATTCAGACACGCACCCAGCTCGAAGGCGAGGCCGCGCGTCTGTCCTCTCGCGCTGGAGAGCTTGAGCGGGAGAACGCGCTGCTTATCCAGACTCGCACCCAGTTCGAGAGCGAGGCCGCGCGTCTGGCATCCCGCGTGGTAGACCTTGAACATGAGAACGCGACGCTTATACAGACACGCACTCAGCTCGATGGCGAGGCCGCGCGTCTGACATCGCGCGCCGTAGAGCTTGAACGGGAGAACGCGACGCTGACTCAGGCGCACGCGCAGCTTCAAGAAGCACTCGCGCAGTTCGAGTCGTTGTCGGCGCGTTTGGAAGACAGCGCGCTCAAGCTGCGCAGCCGCGCGGAGGCGAGCGAGGCCGCGCGCGCCGAGCTCGAACAACGCAACCGCGTGCTGGCTGAGCAGAACCGCCGGCTTACGCTTGAAGGCCAGACCAAGGCTCGATTCCTGGCAAACATGTCGCACGAGCTTCGAACGCCGATGAACGCGATCATCGGGTTCACGTCGCTGATGCTGGATGATCGTTCGCTTCAGATGAGCGAGCGCCATCGCCGCAGCCTCGAACGCGTGTCGCGCAACGCGCGCGATCTGCTCGAGCTGATAAACAACGTGCTCGATCTGTCGAAGATCGAAGCCGGCCGGATGGATGTCTACTCGGAACCGGCGGACGTGCGGGACCTGATCGAGCGGGCGATGACCGTAGTCGAGCCGCTCAAGGAAGCCCGCCCCATCAAACTCAGCTTCAATGTAGAAGACGGACTGCCGGCGATGCGCACCGACCGGACGAAGCTTCAGCAGATTCTTATCAACCTGCTCTCGAACGCGATCAAGTTCACACGCGAAGGCGAAGTGAAAGTTACCGCCGAGCGCGCCACGCACGATCGCGTTCGCATAACCGTACGCGACACCGGCATCGGCATCGCCGAATCTGACATCACGAGAATCTTTGAAGAGTTTCGCCAAATCGCCAGCGCCGGGCGAGGCGCGAGGACCGGGACGGGTCTCGGCCTTTCGATCACGCGGCGATTGGTGGAAATGCTCGGCGGCGAGATAAGCGTGTCGAGCCGCGAGGGCGAGGGTTCGGTCTTTGCTGTGACGCTGCCGTTCGAAATCGAAGGCCGCGTGGCGCCGGCAACCGAAGCTGAAATCCCGTTGACCGACCCGGAGCGCACTGCGCTTGTGATCGACACCGATCCGGCTTCGCTTTACCTGACTAAGAAGTATCTCACCGAAGCGGGCTACTCGGTTGCGGCTACCGATGATCCAACGCGAGGAGTTGAAATCGCCGGCAAGGCGAGGCCGGCGGTTATCACTATCGATCTCGACGCGCTCGATGGGGACGCCGGTATAATCGAGCGCATAGCGAATAGTCACAAGGAAAGCACGATTGTCGCCTTCTCAGCCGATGCCGGCGCTGAAGGCCGGGCGCTGGCCGCGGGAGCGAGAATCTTCTTGCGCAAGCCGATCGAACGCACCGCGCTGATTGCCTTGTTGGAGCGAGCGAAGTCGCCGTCGCAGAAATGCGTGCTCGTGGTTGACGATGATCCGGACGCGCTGGATCTTGCGGTGGCGATGATTGAAGACGGCGGCTACGAGATACAGACGGCGAGCAACGGCCGCGAAGCTTTGGACGCAATCGCGCAGCAACGTCCGGACGCGATCATTCTCGATCTGATGCTGCCGGATCTGGACGGCTTCGAGGTTGTGCATCGCATGAGCCTCAATCCCGATTGGCGCAGCATACCGGTGATCCTGCTGACGGCGCGCGACCTCTCACACGAAGAACGCCGCGCGCTCGACATTGGCACGGCGCGGATAATTCAGAAGGGAAGTTTCAGCCGCGACGAGTTGCTGGCGGAGATCAGAATGGTGACAGGAACGAAAGAACCAACCACAGCATCGAGCGGCGAAGTAGCATAGACTTTCTTTTTGGACTGCGGCGGCCCTCCGTGCGTTGACGCCGCTTTTGCTAACGGACCCTGCCTCACCAAAAAGCGGCGTCAACGCACAGAGGGCCGCCGCAGTCCAAAGAGAAAGTCTGTGCTACTACTCACACTGGAGAGCAGGTCATCGGGCGGAGGTAAGAAGATGGTGAAGCACGAGGACTCCGTCCCGTGCTTCACCATTTTCTTTTGTTTACTACCGATTCTGTCGGTCGTGCTTCTGTCTGTAGATGCGACGGCTGGTTCTGTTCTCCCGGTGTTGAAGCCTGGCTCTTTCCTTCGCCGTGACAGTGCCATCGGCTTTCACCCTCCGCTCCATACGCCTGGTCCGCGCTTGTTGGCCTTCCATCCTCGCGGCTTCGCGCCTGGTGAGCGAGCCGCTCCTTACGCCCTGATGAATTCGCCTCTGCTGCCTGTGCTGGCGCCTATCTACACTTGGCGTCCTTTGCGCCGAAACGCTGATCCCGAGCGCAAGGACAAACATTGCCGATAACAAAATGCTAACGATTCTCTTCATTTGCTCCTCCTGACTTAAGGGATTGTTGGAAATGCCGCCCGTCTAATATAGGGCAAGCAAGGAAAATGGTGAAGAGCAGAATGAAAAAAACCTGCGCCTCACCATTGTTGAGATTGGGGATGCAAAAAGCTGACTATCTTTCTCATACTCTCACCTCTCTGAGATTCGAGGCATCCGTCTGACGTTGGATAAGACGAAACAGAGAGAGCGAAGGGCGGAATGTTTTTTAGTCGCCTCATTGCGGCGCAAGAAACCACGGCTTCGCAGTGCCGTCGCTCTGGAAGAAATCCATAAGCATGTCGGCGACCTTTTTGCGAGCCGGCGTCGCCGGATGAGTGCCGTCGTCGTTGTACTCCGAGCAAGCCCACGTCAGTCCATCGCTACGCGGCGCCAGCCCGTCGGCCCACAGATACGGTCCCCAAGCGAGCCACGGCGCTCTCACTTCACCGCGCGATGAATCGTAGTTCAGCTCTGGCGAGCCGTTGATTTGTTTTTCGATCATCCACTTCACCGCAAAGCCCGACTGGTAGGCGAACGGTTCCGGGTTCAGAGTCGTCGACGCGTAGCCGCCGTAGATTCGACTCGAATAGTAAGCGATCTTTATCTTCGGGAATCGCTCGACCAGAATGTGAGCTATCTCTTCGAGTTCTCGTTGAAGAGCCAGAGCGTCGTTCGGGAAAGCGGCTCGGGGTTGGATGTCTGCCTGTTTCACCCAGACGATCTGCACCTGCCTCGGAGAGACTCCCGCCTGGTCGAGCCGATCGTCTACGGTCTGCCAAAACTGCTGATACTTTGGATCGTTGGGATTGGCGATGATGTTCGCGGCCATGCCGCCCTGCGCGCCGTCGACGATCACCAGCTTAGGGTTCTTGTTCGGGTCGCCGTCGGCTATCGGCTTGAACGCGGAGAACTCCATGGTAGTGTTCGACATCCCGATCGACAGGAGCACGATGCTGCCTTTCTTCTTCTTGGACTTGCCGCTCAATTTGAGCGGCCCGATGGAATTCGCAATCTGAACCCCCGATTCCAGATGAGCCGCGGGACACGAGTTGCCGCCGTCGGGATAAAGGCCGCCCTGTTTGCCTTGATAGAAGCCCGAGCCGAGTCCTGTAAGCGGAACCAGCCCGGTCGACGTGTTCCCGCAATCGGAAGCCGCCGCCCTCCACACAACCGCGAAGACGAGCGCAAAGGCGCACAGCAAGCTCAGGATGAGACCCGATAATAGCGTTCTCCTCATGATTCCCTCCGTCCAAGAAAGGTAAGCGTGCGGGGAGCTGTGAGGATAGGGTTCTTGATTCTCTCCAGCGCCGTGACGTATCCGTCCATTAAGACAGAAAGAACCATCCAAAGGTTTGAAAATCTGGTCCACGGCCCCTTTGGCTAACAACCCCGGCCAGAACCCGCCGGATTCATCCGATGTTGGTGCGGAGTGAACGCGGATGTAAGAACCTGCAAAGACTGTCCCGGGCTGCATTCATTCGACAACAACTCCAAGTTCTGATGTGCCCACGTAAGGAGGCGGATTATGCGCAGAGCTTGGTGTGTTCTTCTCCTCATTTTTGGCGCGTTGCTCCCGATAGCTGAGTCGCTGAGCGCCAACACTGCGCTCGAAGTCGACGAGCGCGCCACACGTCTTAACTTCGACGGCGACAAAGCCACCGTGTCGCTTGCCGTAAACAACGCAGGCACTCGCAGCCTTTCTGCGCAGGTGAAGATCGATATCATCGACCCAAGTAACGTGATTGTCGCCAGTTCCCAGACTACGGCGACGCTGGAAGCCGGCGCGAACATTGTTCGAACCGAACTTGAGGTTAATGTTTCTCACACCCTCCTTTGGGATCGTGTTCGCTATTCTGTCATCCCGCTCCCTCCGGGCGATGCGCGGCCGGTAGAAGGCGTAATATCGGCGTCCGAAATCACGCCCGACATTTTTGCGCTCGAGACTATCAAGCCCGGAATCATCGACGAGGGCCGCCACTGTCGAATCCGAGTGCGGGCTGCGCACCCTGTGTCGTCGCGCCCGCTCGCGAACGTCAATATCACCGCTGAAATCAAATTCGACGAATTGCCCGCGCCTCTGAAGGCGGAGGGCGTTACAGACGATGAAGGGTATTCGGTGTGCGACTTCGATCTCCCCCAGCACCTGAAAAGCGATGGCGAGATCACGGTTACCGGAAGCCGCAACGGACTGACCGATGAAGCGGAGGGCACGCTCAGAGTGAATCGCGCAGCGCGCGTGGCGATCAATACGGACAAGACCCTTTACCAGCCGGGGCAGTCGCTGCATCTGCGCGCGATTCTGCTCGACCCCTCAAAACGCGCAATGCCCGCAACCGAACTGACGCTGAAGATCGTCGATGCCGACGACACTGTCGTGCATCGCGCGACGATGAAGACTTCACGGTTCGGCGTTGCGAGCGCGGACTGGGCGATTCCTGCAAATGCCCGGCTTGGTGACTACACAATCAGGATATTGCGGGACGAGTCCGACGAAGAGGGACTTTACGCGCCGTGGTACAGGGTCCGAATAAGCCGTTACGAGTTGCCCAACTTCACGGTGATCGTGAAGCCCGACCGCAGTTTCTACCTTCGGAATCAAAACGCTGACGTCGAGGTGCGCGGCGATTATCTGTTCGGCCAACCCGTGACGCGCGGCCATGTGCGCGTCGTTCACGAGACGGAACGCGAGTGGAACTATCGCGAGCAAAAGTGGGACATCAACGAAGAAGAGAAGTACGAAGGCGAGCTTGATGCGGCAGGGCGATTCGTAGCCCGTGTTGACTTGAAGGCGGAGCACGACGAGCTGAGCGACAGGGACTACGCGCGGATCAGAGACGTTTCCTTCGCGGCGTACATCACGGACTTGACGACGAATCGAACCGAGCAGCGGCGCTTCGATTTGCGCGTAAGCAAGGAACCGATTCACGTCTACCTGATCGAAGACGACATGCGCGTTCCGGGTATGCCGCTCTACTTCTACGTTTCGACCTTCTACGCTGATGGGAACCCCGCGGAGTGCGACGTCGAGATAAGCCAAACTGAATCATCGGAAGTTTCGAGCGGACGCAAACGTCAGGGGAGGTATCTCAGGACCGTGAAGACCAACCGTTATGGCGTTGCCAGGGTGAGCGGGCTAGTCGTAACGCAGGGTCACAGATCGCCTTTGCGTGGCGGCGACGATATAGAACTGAGCTTGACGGCGCGTGATAGGCGGCATCGCGTTGGCCACCACGGCGAGAGACTCTGGTTCAATCAAGCCGATTCGATTTACGTTGAGACGGACAAGGCGCTGTACCGTCCGGGTGAACCCATCGAAGTCGACCTCACTTCGATGGCGCAGAATCCGAAGCTCATTGTAGACGTCATGCAAGGCTGGAAGCTCGTCCGTTCCGAGACCGTTGCGCTCGCCGGCGGACGCGGGCGCATAGTTTTACCGTACTCCGCGGACTTCAAAGACGATGTCACCGTGTTGGCCTACGGCTACGCGTCGGGTTCAGACTTCGTGGTTGGAGCGCGAACGGTGTTGTATCCGCGAAATCACGAGCTGAAGCTCGACCTGCGAATGAGCCAATCGGACTATCGTCCCGGACAAGAAGCGAGCGCTGACTTTCAAGTCACCGCGGCCAACGGGAATGCAATCGAAAGCGCTCTCGGGGTGAGCGTCGTCGACAAAGCCGTGGAAGAGCGCGCCCGCACCGATTCCGATTTCGGCGATCAATACGGATTCGCCAGATGGCATGAACGACTCTGGGGTCGTGACGGGGAGATAGCCGGTGTTACTCGTGCAAGCCTCGACCGCTTGAATCCTTCGGCGCCCATAACGCAAGACCTTCAACTGGTCGCCCGTATCCTACTGCGAGGCAGCGGCGGATATTTTGTGGATATGAATAGCGGGAACAGCTATCGCTCGGGCCCACATTCAGTCTTCGAACGAATTCTAAAATCACAGCTCAAGCCCGTTGAAAACGCTCTGACGTCGCGATACGCACGAACCGGACAGTATCCGAAGAATCAGTCAATGCTGATCCGTGAGCTGGGAGATTTCGGACTCGACTTCGCGAGCATGCGAGACCCGTGGGGCAGTCCATATAACGCGCGTCGATCTGTTCGGAGCGACCGCGAGGTTCTTGGCATCGTCAGCTCTGGACCCGATAAGCGGATCGACACGGCGGATGACTTCACTGTCTCGGAAATGAGCTGGCCACACTTTCGCGGTAAGGGAGAAACGATCGACCGAGCAACTCGCGAATACCACAAGCGCACAGGAGCGTTTATTCGTGACCGTCTGACGCTTGCGCGCGAGCTGCGCCGAAACGGAATCAGCATCGATGCGCTTCGCGATCCCTGGGGGAGACCCTATCGATTCGGATTTGGCATAAGCGCCGACAACTTCACCATCACCATCACCAGCGGCGGAGAGAACCGCCGCTTCGAGGTGAAACAAAACTATCGCTCGGATGATTGCTCTGTTTGGACCTCAAGGATCGATTACTTCGCCGAGAAGCGCGCCAGGATTGACGCGGCGTTGACGCGGTCTTTCAACGCAACAGGCCGCTTTCCTCAAGAACAGACCGAGCTCGAAGACGCGCTGCGGGATTCGTCGATTCGTTTCAAGAACCTGCATGATCCGTGGGGGATTCATTACTACGCGACCTTCAAGTCGGAATGGCGCTACGGCGACCGCGTCAAGATGATGAGCTATGGGAAGTACCTGGAGGGCGCGAGGCAACGTACCGAGATCACGCCGGTCACCCAACAGATCAACCTCATCTACCTGCGCAGCGCCGGTCCTGACGGGCAACAAGGCACCGCGGACGACTTCAACGTAGCGGCTTTCTCGCGCATCGTCTCCGAGCAGGCGGCGCCAGACCTGTTTCCTGGACCTGCGGCGGCCGAAGCCGTTTTCATCGGCTCGACGGGCGCAATAAGCGGCGTGGTCACCGATACGATGGGCGCGATGATTACGAACACGACTGTGAAGGCTACAAACTCGGTCACGCTGGTTGTATACGAGGGGAAGACCAGTGACACAGGTTCTTATCTGCTCACGAACGTTCCTGCGGGAATCTACGAAGTGCGCTTCGATTCGCCGGGGTTCAGTTCGACCGTGATCACGTCCGTGCCGGTGCGTTCATCGACCGTGACCGAAGTGGATGTCACGCTCGTCGCTGGCGCTGCCACGGAAACGGTAACGGTGACCGCGTCAGCATCTGAGGTTCAAACCACGAGCGCCTCCGTTAGAAAGGTTGTCAGCTTACCCTCGAAGACACCTCTCGCCTCAATGAAACAGCTCACGCAAACCTCAACGCCGCGGCTGCGCGAGTACTTCCCCGAGACTCTCGTATGGCAGCCTTCACTCGAGACTGACTCGAGCGGCCGCGCGCGGCTGAAATTCAAGCTTGCCGACAACATCACCACCTGGAAGATGTCCGTGATCGCTTCAACCCTTGACGGCGAGATTGGCACGGCCGAGAAGGAGATTCTCGCGTTCCAGCCGTTCTTCATCGAGCACGATCCTCCGCGCGTGCTGACCGAAGGCGACGAGATAGCGTTGCCGGTGGTGCTTCGAAACTATCTCGACAAGCCCCAGTCGGTTGATCTGGAAATCAAACCCGAGCCCTGGTTTACGCTTCTGGCGCCCGCACGCAAGAGGGCGGAGATCGCAGCCGGCGACGCGTCCCGTCAGGTGTTTGAGTTTCGAGCCACAGCCTCGATTGATGACGGCAAACAACGCGTTTCGGCTCTCGGGCCGGAGGCGAGCGACGCGGTCGAGAAAACCGTCAGCGTTCATCCCTTCGGCGAAGAGAAAACCGATACGTTGACTCAAGTCTTCAGTGACTCGTCTGCGATCGAAGTTAATATTCCTGACGTTGCAATCAAAAGCACGCCGCGCGCCGAGCTGAAAATCTATCCAAACCTGATGGCCCACTTGCTCGAAGGCATCGAAGGCATAATGCGGCGTCCATATGGTTGCGCCGAGCAAACAATCTCCTCGGCTTACCCGAGCTTGATGGTGCTGCGCTACTACAAGCGAAGCGGCGAGGAGTTCCCCGCCGTCGCGGAGAAAGCGCAGCGGTATGTAAGAGCAGGTTACGAGCGGCTGCTCAACTATAGAAACGAGGATGGCGGCTTCACTTATTGGGGCCGAGGCGAAAGTGACGCGGCGCTGACAGCTTACGCGCTCAGGTTCCTAAACGACGCGCGCGATTTCGTCGCCGTTGACGACGATGTGACGAGCGGAACTCGAGATTGGATCGTCAAGCATCAGCGTGCGGATGGTAGCTGGCCGTTACATTACTCATTTGCCGGCGATCGCCCTCAAACGGCTTCGCTCACCGCGTTCGTCGCTCGAGCTCTTGCGTCGGCGGCAAAAACTACAGCAAACGAGACAGACGCCGATTCGGCGAAGCGCTCACAAGCTGCGTCAGTTGCGTTGAAGCGAGCGCTCGAATTCCTGGCGCACGCAACGGAGGAGTTGGGAGAGCCTTACGCCATTGCTTCATATGCGCTGGCCGCGGCGAGCGCTGGCGATGAGCAGGGCGCAAATCGCGCGTTGGGCAGACTGACCGCGCTTGCGCGCAGTGAGAACGGCGCGAGCTATTGGGCTCTTGAAACGAACACGCCGTTCTACGGTTGGGGACTTGCGGGACGAATAGAAGCAACTGCGCTCGCCGTTCAGGCGCTTGCTCTGAGCAGCAAGCCCGCCGCAGGTCCGGATGACCTGGTTAGCCGAGGGCTGCTCTTTCTGCTTCGTCAGAAGGATCGCTTTGGTGTTTGGTATTCAACCCAGGCGACAGTGAACGTCCTCGACGCTCTTGTGACCGTATTGGAGAAGCGCGAGCCTGCGAGCGAGGGTGCGAGTCCAACAGCGGAGGTCGTTCTCAATGACAGGCGAGTCGTTTCTGTTGCAATGCCCCCGGCTCACAAGCTGAGCAACCCGATCACGGTGGATTTGTCACAGTTCCTTTCGATCGGATCCAACCGGATTCAGATTCGCCGACCGGCGGGCTCGCCGCAAGCCACGGCGCAGGTCGTCGCAACGCATTACGAGCCGTGGCCTGCAGCCTCCGTCACAAGCAAGCCTGGCCTGGCGTCCGCGGGCGCGCTTCGTCTTCGCGTTGGATTCGACAAGAGCGAAGCGAAGATCGGAGACGAGATCACCTGTACGGTCGAAGCGGAGCGCGTGGGATTCCGGGGATACGGCATGCTACTGGCCGAGATCGGTTTGCCTCCTGGCGCTGATGTCGATCGAGCTTCGCTCGAGCGAGCGGTGAAGGAATCGCAATGGGGAGTTAACCAGTATGATGTGCTGCCGGACCGGCTGATCGTCTACTTATGGCCTCGAGCAGGCGGAACGCGATTCCAGTTCAAGTTTCGGCCGCGGTTCGGGCTTGCGGCGCAGACCGCGCCGTCAGTCGTTTACGATTACTACAATCCTGAAGCGAGGGCGGTAGTCGCTCCGACAAAGTTCATTGTGAGATGAGCTTCATTCATCTGAAGCGTGTTCGGGCATAAGCAGAGGCGGACCTTTGTCCGGCATTCTTTTGTTAACGCCTTAAACGCCTTACTTAAACAGTTGGGGGATTGTTCAGTTACAGCGTACGTCGACCCAGGTTTTTGTGCTTCTTGAATACCCCCAACGGCAGTTGGGGGATTGTTCAGTTACAGCCTACATCGACCCAGGTCTTTTTGCTTCTTGAATACCCCCAACGGCAGTTGGGGGATTGTTCAGTTACAGCCTGCCCAGCTTCGGACCGGAGGAAGCACTTATCCTATACAAAAGGAGCCCAGCCGCGTTAGGTTGCACTTGAACGATCCCCCAACTGCCGTTGGGGGTATTTGAGA
>JBGQGO010000142.1:0-11317 GCA_041497455.1 Blastocatellia bacterium
CGCGCCGTGAGCCGCTGCCGCTTTGATCACCTCGATCACAAGCCGTGCGTCGTCGGTCAGACAGTCGTAGTAGACGAACGCGCCGCGGAGACCGCGCGGCTCAAGCGCCGGGGCTTGCTTGAGCGCGGCTTCACGCGACAGCCATTGATGCCGCCCGATGTTCCGGCGGCCGGCCAGCAGATCGTACAGCCACAGCCCGCCGGCCAGCTTGAGCCTGTTCGCGCCAAGCGGCGACCGCTCACTCGATGAATAGACCGGCACAAGAAACTGGAGCGGCTTGCTCAGATGAGGAGCGATTCGCGAGAGCACGGCGCGCTCGTGGAGCGATTCGCGCACCAGACCGAAATGCAATTGCTCGAGGTAGCGCAAGCCTCCGTGAATGAGCTTCGATGAACGCGAGCTGGATCCGCTTGCGAAGTCGCGCTTCTCGACGAGCGCGACCGTGAGCCCTCGCAATGCGGCATCGAGCGCGACGCCAGCGCCGGTTATGCCGCCGCCGATGACCGCGAGATCGAAGACATCGCTGCGCATCCGTTCGAGATTTGCGGCTCGCGTGCGTGCTGATAACTCGAGCGCAGTCGGCTTCGTGTCCGGCATTTTATTCATCGATGCTCGCGATTCTCAGTCAAACTTTAGCAGCCCGGTGAAGAATTCGATAACACTCAAGGCTTCAGAGGCAATCACACCAACGACACAGACTGTGTGAAATCCCCCACACGGCAGTGTGGGGATCGTTCAAGCCCGGCCTACCAGTAGCGGCGCCCGAACGCGTAGATGGATGTCTCGGTGCTGATCACCGACATTTTGTTGCATCCTCACCTCGCGAGGTGAGGCGAGATGAACAGCAGGCATGCGGGCCGTTCGCTTGTAGGTCGGACTTGAACGATCCCCCAACTGCCGTTGGGGGGATTCAAGAAGCAGAGCGGCCCGTGTCGATGTAGGTCGGACTTGAACGATCCACCAACTGCCGTTGGTGGGATTCCCGCGCCATGGGCTTTGGACAGCGCAGGCTGATCGCGGACGATCAGGGCTGCCAGGTGAAGTAGAACTCACACGCGTCGTCGCCGCGAGCCCGGCAGCGCGTGTGCGTCACTCGCGCCGAGCGTGCGCCGCACAACTCGACTGCGTGGCGGAAGTAGGACGAGCCGCTCGCGCAAAAACTCGGCGGCGGCGCTTTGTCGTACTGAATCGTAAGCAAGCCGCTGGTCTCGCTGAGCGGTCCATAAGAGGCCGTGCCGAAATCCTGATAAGCGTGATGGATCAAGGCTGATTGAGAGAGGAAGCTGTGGACGTCCGGGTTGATCAAGCTGCTGTAGGGACCGGACAGGCTCGAGGTCGCCGAGAACTCCCCTAGCCGATCGAACACTTCGTCTTCCTTATCCCCGTCGCCGAGTTGTTCGGCAATCGCGCGATCGACCAGGTCGAGGGTCCCGAGCGGATACCAGTTGTCTACGACGATGTCTTTGAGCGACTCGCGCTCTTCATCGGGCAGAGCTGACAGTACGCGAGCCCAGGTATCGGCGCCGTGGTTGAGAAGAATAAAGAGGAACCGCGCTCGGAGCAGCCCCCCTTTGACGTGCATGCCTGGGTAGCTTGGCTGGGGAGAAGACATCACCGTGACTCCATTCTGAAACGATTAGCACGGGAAGCGAGCGGCGGGATTATAGCACGAAGGGGGGCGAAGCTCATCAAAGCTTCTCTGATTTGTGACAATGCGCCCTGAGTTCTTGAAAGCCCGATCCCAATGTATAATCACATCGTGCGATTTGAGTGGGACTATGAGAAAGCAGACAGCAATGAACGAGAGCACAAAATCAGTTTCATCGAGGCCGCAACAGCATTCGACGACGATCTCGCGGTTGCCCTTCCTGATCCTGATCCTGATCATTCGATGGACGAGTTCAGGTTGCTCATTCTCGGCGAATCGAGCCGGGGCCGTCTGCTAGTTGTGTCCTACACAGACCGGGACGACTTGATCCGGATCATCAGCGCGCGAATTCCGACGCGCAGCGAGCAACACGACTATGAAAACCGTTAATAGTGAGGAAGCAGCGATGCGTAGCGAATATGACTTTAGTAAAGGCCAGCGGGGACGGTACACCGGCAAGATTAAGTCCGGTGATACAGATCCTCGTAATTGCAAAGTCACGGTAACTATTCAGCTAGACGCCGACATCGTTCAGCATTTCAAGGAACTCGCGGCGGAATCGGGCTCTTCTTTTGAGAATCAGATAAACAACGTCCTTCGCGATGACATCGAGCCAACCGAACAGGCACAAACTCGGTCATCGCTGGTTGATGACGAGCGCTTTATTTCCGCCGTTGCCAAGCGCGTTGCAGATCAGTTGAGGCAGAACAGGTAATGCGATTGAGGTCTAATCGCGTATTGATTCAAGCCGGAAAACCAGAGACGAAGTTCCGCACACCACGAATCATCAGATCGACCTTTTCCGGGGTGTATTCGTTGTATTTGCCGTGCGCGGCACTATTACGAACTGCTGCCCACGCAGTTACGAGCTTTTGATCGCTCTGGTTGTACACTTTGTTTTTCGTCAAGTCTGCGTTCATCGTGTCTAGCTTCTTGGGCTTAGTGTCCTGCTGCGGCGTCTTAAATGTGGTATCGATACCGTTCTTTGTGCATAGTTTTCGCAAATGTTCTTCTAGAACGCTGCCAGCCATAACCGCGGCAGCATCTTTGTATCCTTGCTCGAGCAGGTGTTCTGCCATGTCCAAGAAGTCGCTAAAGAGATCGCCGTGGATAAGTTCCTCGAGAGACTGCATGCTGCCGGTGGCATAATCGTCCCTCAATGCCTTTAAGATCCCTCCTAAGCGACCCATCAAGATTCTCAGATCTAGATCGACTTCCCCATCGATTTGGTGAGCTTGACGTCGATACTCGCTACCGGAGGGCGCTAAACGATCAATCGCCGCAAGAATCCTTGTGTTAACTTCCACAACCCTATCGTAGTTGACTCTCGAACCTTGGTCCTTTACGTGTTTGAGCCTATCCAAGACTGAGTCGAGTTGATCTACGATCGCCTGTTGATTTGTTCGCCTTCCTAAGCCTCACTACAAACCAAATATGAAACCATACTAGTCGCCCGCTAACTTTCACGCGAACTCAGGCACGCGTGCGGTTTCATAATGCTCAACCAGGAAGCCAAGAATTTCCATCAATGAAGCCAACGGATGATCCTCGTCTTCTCCTACCTCGTCGATTAGCTGGTCTAACACTGCCACGAGCTGGCGGTACTCCTCCTCCGTGTGCGGAACAAAGACGGTCCCGGCCAGAGGAGCCCACGCGGTCGCGACTTCAACCAGGTCTATCTGCATCACTCAGCCAATTGTCACCGGCGCCGTGCGTGTGAACTCTGCGTTCTTCGGGTCGCGAGGCTGGGGGTCGACGAACGCGCGCTCTTCTCGCGTGAGCGCGTCGGGTGGGACTCCGCGTTCGATCATCGACGCGAAGTACTCGTCTATCTGGTAGTAGATCTCCGAAATCGTCTGCGAATGGAACACTCGCTCTCGAAGCCGCGCGCCCCCAGCCAGCCCGTGCGTGAAGTAGCCGCACATCTGCTTGAGCTTCCCCGTAAGCGCGCGCTCGGGCAGCTCGTCTCGAAGCAGTTCGTGGTAGCGATGAAGCACTCGATGCTTTTCGGAAAGCGGCGGCTGATACACCGGCTCGCCGTGCATGAACTCTGAAGTCTGGCGGAATATCCACGGGTTGGCGATCGCTCCGCGGCCGATCATCACTCCGTCGACTCCGCTCTCAGCCAATCGCGCGAGCGCCTGTTCCGGGGTCGTGATGTCGCCACAACCGATCACTGGAATCGACACGGCTCGCTTTACGGCGGCTATCACGTCCCAGTTGGCCTGCCCGCTGTAGCCCTGCTGGCGAGTGCGCCCGTGAATCGCGACCATGTCTCCGCCGCAGTCTTCGATCAAGCGGGCCACTTCGACCGCGTTGATCGAGGAATCATCCCACCCGGTTCGAATCTTCATCGTGAGCGGGATCGACACAGCTTTGCGAATGCGGCGCAGAATCTTCTCGAGCTGCGGCAGGTCGCGAAGCAAAGAGGAGCCGCCTCCGCCGTTGACGACTTTCTTTGCGGGGCATCCGCAGTTGATGTCTACGATGTCGGCGCCGCTCTCTTCGATTATCTCGGCGGCAGCGACCATTCGTTCGTCATCGTAGCCGAATATTTGAATCGACAGCGGCCGCTCCTCGGGAAGGAACTTCATCATCCGATGAGTCCGCATGTTGCCGCGAGTGATTCCCTCGACCGATATGAACTCGGTGACGATCAGGCCCACGCCGCCGAGTTCCTTGATCAATCGGCGGAAAGACGAATCGGTGACGCCCGCCATCGGCGCAAGCGCCAGGTTAGGAGTGATCGTGACCTGCCCGATGTTCAGTTCGCTCATCATGACAAGGAAGAAAGTGTAGCATGGCCTGCCGGGACCGGGAATCGCGGCCCACGAGTCCTCAGGACACCACCGGCTTCAGCCGTGTGGTGTTTCAACTTCAGCCTACGACCAGACGCCGCGACTCAGGACACCACCGGCTTCAGCCGTGTGGTGTTTCAGTTTCGACCTACGAACCGAGCCTCACAGATGGCGCCCTGGAGGCGGGGAGCCTGGACGCAGGCTGAAGTTGAAGCGCCACACGGCTGAAGCCGGTGGTGTCGGAGTATCTGAAGGCTCGCTTCGTAGGTCGAAGCCGAAGCACGGCTTGCCGACTTTTGTCCCCCCATCAGCGCTCGTGCTAGGATGCAATCTGCGAATTCCTGAACAACGTAACTATGAAAGGCATCAGATTGCGCAACACAGCCGCTAAGACCCGAGCAGCAACCGGCGTTCTCGCGATACTCCTGGCGCTTTTGTCGTCATCGCACCGCGCCGCGAGCGGCCAATCGGACAAGAAAGAAGAGAAAAAGACTGAGCCCTTCAAGATCCAAAAGCTCACGCAGGGAATGGGTCTCTACTCGATTGGTCCGGTGTCGCCCGATAAGAAGTCTGTCTTGCTGATCGCGCGAAAACCGGATGCGTCGCCTAATCTCTACGTGATGAACATCGGCGATCACTCGATTCGGCCGCCTTTGACCAACTTGAAGTGGGGCGTAGCCGGTCCGCAATGGTCGCCCGACGGCCAGTGGGTCGCCTTTGCGGGGTTCAACGAAACCGCAAGCTTCGACGAGATATTCATCCTCAACATCAAAACAGGCACGGTGCGCCAGCTCACAAAGAACGGCTTCAGCGACAAAGAGCCTGTGTTCACCCCCGATGGCAAACAGGTCCTGTACACCTCGGATGAGAGCCCGCTGCCCGACGCGGCTTTCGGCATCCTGCACGTAGCATCAATTCCCGCCGGTAGCGGCAAGCCGCAGTTCTTCACCGAAGATGAATGCTCATCGATTCGTCCCGGCATATCGGCGGACGGCAAGAGCGTCTTGCTCGTAAAGGTGAG
This sequence comes from Blastocatellia bacterium, assembly GCA_041497455.1. Taxonomy (GTDB): domain Bacteria; phylum Acidobacteriota; class Blastocatellia; order UBA7656; family UBA7656; genus Onstottus_A. The sequence continues at coordinate 5,468 of JBGQGO010000142.1, forward strand.
CGACAACAGCGGAAGGCATGCGCTCTGGCAATATGGCCTCGATGGAAAGGCTCAACGCGACCTCACAGAGACCAGGTACGCGCGTATTCGCAGCTACATCCCCGGCGCCGCACATGGAATGATCGTACTGTGGGCGCAGGAAGAAGCCGAGCAACAGGACAGCATTTACCTGTTCGATCCTGAAGTCGGCCAGGCCCACGAACTTCCCCAGCCTGACTTGCCAAAACACACTCCCGCGCTTTCACCTGACGGCAAGCTCATCGCCTTCATTGCGCCGGCAAGCGCCGGCTCACAGCTTTTTCTCTACGATTCGACCACCGAGCAAATCAAGCAGCTAACTTACAAACCTGCGAACACGCACTCGCCGAGGTTCGTGTCGAACACCGAGATCCTGTTCGGCTCGAACCGCGAAAAAGAGAACGAGCTTTATCTGGTCGATCTCAGCCAGCCTGTCGAAGAGAAGAAGAAAAAGTAGATCGAGTGAAGTAGCATAGACTTTAGTCTGTGTCCGGTAATTCCCGTACCAAGAACAATCACGGAACACAGACTAAAGTCTATGCTACTTCACAGGTTCACGGCTGCTTGCGCCGCAACTCCTGAGCTTTCCGGTACTCGCGGTTTGCTTCATCCTGCAAGCCCTGACTGTACAGCGCGTGGCCGAGCTTCGTATGCAGGTTGTCGTCTGAGGGTTTGAGCGCAACCGCCTTGCGAAATGCTTCGGCGGATTGCTTCCATTGCTGCCGCGTGAAGTACTCTTCGCCCAACGCGGCTAACAAGTTCACGTTGCTTTGATCACTCGAGGCCGCGGCTTCAAACTCCGCGAGCGCGGCTTGATTCTGCTGACTCCGGTAGAGCAACGCGAGGTTGTAATGCGGAGCCGCCCATTTCAAGTCAATCTCACTCGCCCGCTTGAACGCACGCTCGGCGCGCCATGTGTCGAGCTTGCCCTGATACACAAGCCCGAGCGCGTTTTCGACCGCAGCCAGCTTCGCAGTCTGAAGCGGCGCTAATGCGCGCTCGGCTTCGTCATAGAACTGCAATGATATTAATGCCTCGGCGGCGCTCAGCTTCTCGAGCGCGCCTATGTCGCCGTTATCAGGCGCGAGCGTTCGCGCGCGGGCCAGCATCTGTCCGGCTCGCTTGAAGTCATCAACCTTGTCGGAGATGTTGTCGCCGCGCACGTCTCCGCTGACGATAGCGCGGCCCTGCGCAGTAAGCGCCTCTGCCAACGCCGGCTTCAATCGAGCTGCATCCGCCGCGGTGCCCGGCTCCGAGAGCATCCGTTGATACAAGTCCCACGCGCTCGCGTTCCTGGGCTCGATCAAGGTCCTTGACGCTATGGCGGCTTCGAGTTGTAAGACCAAGGGCGACGGTGCGGCTTCCGGGCGTGTCGTGGGAACCGAAGCGGAGAGTGTCTCGGGTTGATTGCCCGCGCGATCCGCCGAAACAGTTACAGCGTTCGGCGGATTGACTGTCGGTTTTGGCGGAGTCGGTACCTCACGAACCGGGATATCAGCCCGGGCGAGTTCGCGAGGCGGCGGCGCGACGGGTTGCGTTGAATTCACTGTTTCGCTTACAGGCGGAGTTACCCCGCGCGGTACCGAAGGCTTCGGGGGCGCAGGCTTGGGAGCAACATAACTCGAAGTTGCTTCTGGCTTGGGCGTGGTAGTGGCGCTCGGAGTTTTTTCATTGCGGCCCGGCGCGATGACCTCTGCGGCCAGCACTGGTTTCTTTTCGGTCACACTCGGCTTTTCAACCGGTCTCGGTACCGAGGACGGTTGGGCTACAGGTTTTGTTTCAGCGGCCGGCTGACTTGAAGTAATCGGTCCTCTGACCGCGACATCCTTCTTCTGCTCGGGCTGAGCGTGGGGGTCAGACGGCTTGTTCTCTTTGACTGGCTTTGATGAAGCAACTACGTTTGGCGGGGTCGTCTTCGGGCTGAGCTCAGTCTTTGGCGCTGTCGCCGGAGCGTTCTGCCCGTCGGCGCGAGCCACTTCACCTTGCGTAAACGCGTTTCCGCTTCGCCACGGGTGCTGCTTGCCAGAAGTATCCTCAGCCACTCGCCCCTTCAATAGTTCGAAAAGCTCGCCGGCGGCAATCGCTAAGTCGCCGTTTCGAGCGGCGCCATCAAACAGCACGTCAGCCAGATGCTTCGCGAACACTCCGTAACCGCCCCAGCGCTGTCCTTCGCGCGAGAATTCTCCGGGTCCGCTTGCAATGATCGCCGACAGACCAGGTCGCGAAGCGGTCAGTTGATCGAAAGCCTGTTCAAACGATTTGGAGGAGTATGGATCGGACTCGGGATCGAAGAAGTCGCGGCGCACCGCGTCTGCGATTACGAGCACGCGTCCTGAACGGACTCTTCGCGCCAGCGCCTGGCCGAGCTCGCTGACCGACAGCGCCGTGCCATATGGGTCCTTCGGATCGGAATCGTAACCGAGCAGGTACGATTCACCGAATTCGCGCTCGAACAGCCCGTGCCCCGAGAAGAATATTAGAACCGTGTCCGGCTCAGAGACGGACCGCGCGAGCCAGTTGCCGATGGCGGACTTGATCGCCGCGGCGGTCGCTTCGGCACCGGTCAGCAATCTTACATTTTGAGCGCTCACGCCGCGCTTTTGAATCGCCTCTGCGAAAAGCGCGGCGTCGCGATCGGCAAACTGAAGCTGCTGTCCGCCGGGAAGCTTCTGATACTTCGATATGCCAACGACGACGGCCCAGGTCCTGGCGGGCTGAGTTGGCTGCTGCGCATCGGCGGTGATCGCCAGCGCGGCGCAAAGTATCGCAAGCGTCTGCAGCTTCTTTGTCATGGATCACAGACGGGAAAGGGCGCAACCTTCTACTCGGCGTAGAGGCCTGCGCCCTTCTGATGTTCAACGTCTTTCGCCCGGCCAGGGCCGTCGTGTTACTTGAAGCTCGAGACCGCCGCTCCCTCATCGTCGAACGATTCAAACACGGTCAGCAGCTTGGTGATGGTGAGCAGGTCGTGAATCTTCTTGGTCTGATTCAGAAGCTTCAACTGGCCTCCGTTGTGGTTCGTCGTCGTATAAGAGCTGACTAACTCGCCTATGCCTGAGCTATCCACGTACGACACGTTACCGAGATTCAGCAATATTTTCTTCTTGCCTTCATCGAGCAGGCGCCGGACGGCTTCGCGCAACTGGACGCTGCCCTCGCCGATCGTTATCTTCCCCGAGAGATCGAGTATTGTGACATCGCCCGCCTGGCGGTCCTTGATATTCAGATTAGCCATCTTCTACGTCTCCTTTTCCGTCCTCTAAGTTTTAGTTCTAAGACAAGCGCTTGACCTTTCTCATCCGCACCACGCTTCCGCCCTCCGGATGAATCGAGTGCTCGACCTCATCCATGAAAGTGCGCATGTAAAAGATTCCTCGACCAGTCGGGTTAAGCAGATTATCCGAGTTTGTGGGGTCCGGCAACTGCGCCGGGTCGAACCCCTCACCATAATCTCTGACGTAAACCGTTAGCGCGTTCTGTTCGGTGACAAATCGAACATCTACCTGTTTGTCGGCAGCGTTTTTGTTGCCGTGCATTATGGCGTTGATGACCGCCTCGTGCACCGCAAGCTCGATCCAGCTTGCGTCCTCTTCTTCGAATCCGATCTTTTCCGTTACGCTCTTGGTAACCGAGGCGACCAGATCGACGAACTCGAGTTTGCTGTCGATTGAAAGCTCGATGGTCTCTGTCATCGGCTCGCGGGATGCCTTTCCTTCTAACCTTTACCAGCCCCTGGTCGAACCGCGCAACATGACAAGCAAGGTGGTCACAAAGCGCGTCATTGTGTAACATGCGGCCAGTTGTGATGTCAAGATCGATGAGAATCAAGGGACCGGCGCGCATCAGCGGTTCGTTGAAGGTCCCGGGCGACAAATCAATCTCACATCGAGTAGCGATGCTCGCTTCAATCGCAAACGGCCCATCAAGTGTCACGGGATTCGCCTCCAGCGCCGATTGCCAGGCTACACTCGATTGCATCCGCAAGCTCGGAATCAGGGTTGAAACTGGTGGTTCAGGCCTGGTGATTCACGGCGAAGGATTGTTCGGATACCGTCCCGAGGAGCCCGTCGTTCGACTCAACGCCGGGAACTCCGGCTCGACGATAAGAATGCTGAGCGGCCTGCTTGCCGGGCAGCGCTTTACCTCTGAGATCACCGGTGACGCGAGCCTCTGCCGCAGGCCAATGGCGCGAATAATCGAACCGCTCAGCTTGATGGGCGCGCGCATCGAACCGACGGCCGCGAACTTTGCCCCGTTGACGATTCACGGCCGGAAGCTCCGATCAATCAACTACGCAAGCCCGGTGGCGAGCGCGCAGGTCAAGACTTGCGTGCTGTTCGCCGCGCTGCTCGCCGAGGGCCGCTCGATTCTGTCGGAGCCCGCTCAGTCGCGCGATCATACCGAGTTGATGCTTAGAGAATTCGGCGCCCTCATAGAAGGCTCATCCCTCGGCGCGGTGTCAATTGAAGGCATTCACGAACTGACGCCGCTGGATTATCAAGTGCCCGGCGATGTGTCGTCGGCGGCTTTCTTCATCGCAGCCGCGAGCATCTTGCCTGACTCGGAGCTGGTGCTCCGGGACGTAAACCTCAACCCAACTCGCACGGCTTTCGTTGACGTGCTGAGAGATCTCGGCGCGTCTGTGCGAACGCAGAACTTTCGAGAGCAACACGGCGAGTTGCTAGGCGACATCGTTGTCTCCAGCGCCCAGCTTCGGAGCGAGCGTGGCGGCGCGCGGCTTTCGGGCGCGATCATACCGAACATCATCGATGAGATACCGATCCTCGCAGTTGTCGCCACTCGAGTCGAAGGCCGAGTCGAAGTCCGCGACGCGAAAGAGCTGCGCATCAAGGAAAGCGACCGCATACGAACGGTCGCCGACGGCATAAGATCTCTAGGCGGCGAGATCGAAGAGTTTGAAGACGGCTTTGCGATCACAGGTCCTCAGCGGCTCTCGGGCGGACGTGTTGAGACCTCGGGTGATCACCGCATCGCGATGGCGTTTGCAATCGCCGGCTTGATAGCTGAAGGAACAACCGAGATCATCGACGCCGGCTGCGCCAGCGTCTCGTTTCCCGATTTCTATGAGTCGCTCGCGATGTTGACTGGGCCGGATACGGTTGAGCCAGTCCCTTAGACTGATCGAACATGAACTCGCGGCAAAACAGTGTGTTGGATGACGCGCCCATTTTTCTTGTCGGCTTCATGGGCGCGGGGAAGACGACCGTCGGCCGGGCGCTCGCGCGTCATCTCGAATACGACTTCTTCGACCTGGATGAACTGATCGCCGCGCGAGCCGGCAAGTCGGTTCAAGAGCTCTTCACCGAGCTTGGCGAAGCGGAGTTTCGCAGGCTCGAAAGACGCGCCATCCAATCGTGCAGTGGTAAGGTTCGCGCCGTGATCGCGTTGGGCGGCGGCGCTTATGTGTCGGAGGAGAATCGGACCTCGGTGCGTACGATCGGCAAGACTGTCTGGCTCGACTGCCCGCTAGAGATCTGCCTTAGGAGAATCGCCGGCGATAAGTCGCGGCCCCTGCTCGGTGATGAAGATGATATGAGGGCGCTGCTCGCTAGAAGGCGCCCGGCTTACGCTCAAGCGGACTACGCTGTCCAGGGCGAACTCTCCCCTGAAGAATTCGCGATCGAGATAACCAGGCTGTTGAGCAAGTGACGGGGCGCGGGATGCCACCGGCTTGCAGTTGGTGGACTCCATCTGCCACACCCTATTTGGACTGCGGGGGCCTATTTGGACTGCGGCGGCCCTCTGTGCGTTGACGCCGCTATTGCTAACGGAACCCTGCTCACCAAAAGCGGCGTCAACGCACAGAGGGCC
>JBGQGO010000143.1:0-11282 GCA_041497455.1 Blastocatellia bacterium
ACTGGCGCACATACTGGTCAACGAGCGAGCCAACCCGCCCGATAAGTGAATTCAATCGCGATCGCGGCTCCGCTATCTGCTGTGCTTTTCTCAACGTCGCCAGCCAGTAGTCGCCGTCGTCATCGACCCGCACCGAGCGAGCGCGTTCGATCCCCTCGACCATAACCTTGATGTTGCCATCGGGAAGACGCAGGTTGTGTGTTATCCGCGCGATCGTGCCGACCGTGTAGACCTGATCAACGCCAGGCTCGTCGACCGTTGCGTCGTGCTGAGTGGCGAGAAAGATCGTCTTGTCGCTGCGCAGCGCGGCTTCAAGTGCTCGCACGCTTGCGGGCCGCCCGATCACAAACGCAACCATTGTGTAAGGGAACACCACGACGTCCCGGATTGGGACCATCGGGCATTTCACTACGTCCGTAGGTGTACTGTCACTGAATTCGTTCATTTGAATAATAGGACCTATCGGACGTATCCGACCTATGTCCCTAACCTGCTTTCTCCAAAACCGGGAACGTTGCGCGGCGGCTCTCGACCATTTCGCCTGTTACTACAAACTCTTTGACCTTCTTGTGGGACGGCAGCATGTACATCACGTCAAGCATCAACTCTTCGAGTATCATCCTGAGTCCGCGCGCTCCTACCTTTCGCTCGCAGGCAAGACGGGCGACGGCCACCAGGGCATCTTCGGTGAATCGCAGCTTCACGCCCTCATACTCGAACAGCTTCTGATACTGTTTCACCAGCGCGTTCTTCGGGGCGGTCAGTATCTCTACCATCGCCGATTCATCAAGCTCGTGAAGCGTCCCGCAAACCGGGAGCCGTCCGACGAACTCCGGAATCAATCCGAACTTGATCAGGTCCTCTGGCTCGACTTGCGCGAGAGTTTCGCTGAGCCTTTGCTTGCGCGCGCTCTGGACGTTGGCATTGAAGCCCAGCGCTTTCTTGCCTGTGCGTTTCTCGATGACTTTTTCGAGTCCGACAAACGCGCCTCCGCAAATGAACAGGATGTTAGTCGTGTCGACGGGAAAAAACTCCTGATGCGGATGCTTGCGCCCGCCTTGCGGCGGAACGTTTGCGACGGTGCCCTCGAGGATTTTCAGCAGCGCTTGCTGCACGCCCTCGCCCGACACATCCCGGGTGATCGAGGGGTTCTCGTCTTTGCGGCAGATCTTGTCGATCTCATCGATGTAGATGATTCCGGTCTGAGCCCGCTCGATGTCGCCGTTAGACGCCTGGAGCAATTTCAAGATGATGTTCTCAACATCTTCACCAACGTAGCCGGCTTCAGTGAGTGTCGTCGCGTCCACAATAGTGAACGGCACGTTGAGCATCCGAGCCAGCGTCTGAGCAAGAAGCGTCTTGCCCGTCCCGGTTGGCCCGATCAACAGTATGTTGGATTTCTGAATCTCGACTTCTGTCGCGCGCCGCTTGAGCATGTCTACGCGCTTATAGTGCTGATAGACCGCGACTGCGAGTCTCTTCTTGGTTTCTTCCTGCCCTATGACGTAGTCGTCAAGGAATTCCTTGATCTCAATCGGCTTGGGGAGAGGCGGGCGTCGAGCGGCCGTTTCCTGTTGCTGATCATCGGTGATGATCTCGTTGCAAATGTCGATGCACTCGTTACAGATGTAAACGGTGGGCCCGGCAATCAGCTTCTTGACCTCGTTTTGCGACTTCCCACAAAACGAGCAGCGTAGTGTATCGTCGCCACGTCTCATCCGGTCTCCAATCTTACTGAATTCTATCGCATGTCTTCTGGAGGCTCGTCATTCTACTCGCGGTGCGTTATCACCTGATCTATCAAACCGTATTCTTTCGCCTGCTCCGAGCTCATGATCCGGTCACGCTCGACATCGTGTTCGATAACTTCAAGAGTCTGCCCGCTATGCTTCGCCAGTATCTCGCTGGTCAACTGGCGCATCCGCATAATCTCTTCCGCGTGGATTCGGATGTCTGTCGCCTGGCCGGAAATCCCGCCTATCGAAGGCTGGTGAATGAGAATGCGGGAATTCGGAAGCGCGAACCGCTTGCCATGTGCGCCTGCCGTCAGGATCAGCGCTCCCATCGAAGCACACTGGCCGACACAGATCGTGGTCACGTCTGGGCGGATAAACTGCATCGTATCGTAGATTGCCATGCCCGCTGTTATCGACCCGCCCGGACTGTTGATATAAAGCGATATATCGCGGTCGGGGTCTTCGGCTTCAAGAAATAGGAGCTGAGCTACAACAAGATTGGCAATCGTGTCGTCGATCGGCGTCCCGATAAAAATGATGTTGTCTTTTAGCAGTCGCGAGTAGATGTCGAAAGCGCGCTCACCGCGCGGCGTCTGCTCGACGACCATCGGCACTAGAGCCATGTGTGGATCATTCACCCTACGACTCATGTCAGTCACGTCGTTATTATACGTTGCTCTGCCCATTGCCGGAAGTTTCTTTTTTGCAATGCCTGGGGACGCTGCTTGAAGTTGATTCCATTTGTGTCGAGGGACCCGCTTGAAGGTTGTTCCTCAAGATGTGCTGCTGTCTACTCGCCCACCCTCGCCGGTCCCGGTTCATCCGCGCCTAGACCTTCAATATCCTCAGTTCGAATTTCGGCGGAAGCTATTACAAGATCAAGGGCTTTGCGGTGTCTGACCTGCTCCCTGATACTATCCAGCGAGTTTTCCTTTGTCAAGCGTGCCCTCAGCGCCTCTTCGGTTTGGCCGATGCTGTCAGCGTATTCCTTGATCTCGCGAGACAACTCCTCCTCGTCAACCTCGACATTCTCAGTTTGGGCTATGTTGTCGAGTATGAATGATCCACGTACTTCGCGCTCCGCCCGCTCTCGCTGACCGTCGCGAACGCTCGTCCAGTCGACTTTCAAAAGGCGCGGGTCCATTCCTTGCCCGGCCATTTGCCGAAACATGGCCTTCATTCTCGAGTCTATCTGCTTCTCGACGACATACTCGGGAACGTCAAAGCGATTTCGATCGACGAGCTTCTCTATCGTGGCGGATCGAAACTCAGCGTCGGACCTTTGCTCCGCGTCCTTCTCGATCTTCGCGCGAATGTCGGCACGCAGCTCGTCGATGGTCTTGAACTCCTCGCTGACGCTGCGTGCAAACTCATCATCGGCCGCGGGAAGCTCTTTGAGGCGGACCGCCGTCACTTCCGCCGTGTAGGTGACGCGGCGGCCAGCGTACTTCTCGGGTTTGTAGTCCGCCGCATACGCGACAGCGAACGTTCGAGTGTCGCCTGACTGAACGCCGGTGAGTTCTTCCGTGAACTCCTTCAGAACGCCCGCCGCGCCAAGCTCTATCTCGAGGTCTTGTTGCTTGATGTCTTCGACCGGCGATTCCGCACCTTCGCTTCCCTCGGCCTCAACGTGCCCTGTCAGGTTAACGGTCACTATGTCGCCCGCTTGAGCCGGCCGGTCTTCCACCGGTACAAGCTCAGCCTGCCCCTGCCGCAAGCGCTCGATCGTGCTTTCGACATCTTCATCGCAAACTTTGTACACCCGCTTTGTCAGTGGAAGCTCTTTGTAGTTTGACAGCGTGAATTCAGGCGCCACCTCGACGTTGAAAATCACATCGATTGATTCGTCATCCTTGAACTTTAGGTCTTCAACCTTTGGCTCTCCGATGACCTTGAGTTCTTTTTCGCGAATCGCATCGCCGAGCGAATTCGGCAAGAGCTGTGACAACATCTCGTCGCGAAGCTCTTTGCGGAATCGCGTTTTCACTACGGACTTGGGCACGTGACCGGGGCGAAACCCGGGCACGTTGACCTTCCGCGCCAGGTCCGCGGCGATCTTGTCGGTTTCAGCGCGAACGGTCTCGCTCGGTATCTCGAGCCGCAACTGTTTCTTACACTGTTCCTGATCGGTGACTGTTATGTTCAAGATTCGTTCTTGCCTTTCGGAGACGGCTGTTATAGCTCGTCACTCATCGCTCGTAGTCTCATTCAAGATGCGAAAGGGGGGACTCGAACCCCCATACCTTTCGGTACCAGATCCTAAGTCTGGCGCGTCTGCCAATTCCGCCACTTTCGCATTTCAGAACAAGAAAGATAGAGGATAGCTGCGCGCGTTTGCAACCACGCGCTGGTTTTCCCAACTGCGGTCTGGGATCCCCTTACCAAAATAATCAGTAACCCATTCTTTTTTGCCAAGGTAGGATTGACTCCCCGGCGCCTGGGCGTATAATTGGGCCGCCAGTCCGTAAGGTCTCTACCCGACGAAATCACAGCGATTTAGGTTGAAACAACAGAAGCCTCTTCGCGCTTCTTCGTCGCCGGGTATTGGATCGCTTCGGCAATTCCGTTGTAAGTGATTCAGGTCGCGTGCGGCGTCGGCAATCGAGGCCGTGGTAACTGGAGATCAGCGAAGTCCTCTTCTAGCGAGGCGGAGGCTCCAATAATCTCAGGCGCGCGCTGAAAACAGGCGTCTGGATGATCTCAGTTGAACTCGCACGCCGTGCGTTTCGTCATAAGAGGCGAAGCGCCGCTTCATAGGCGGCCGATTCCCTTGCCCTTCCTTTTGATCAGCAGACCCTGCGCCGCGAGAAGTCTCATCTCTCCGCACTCGCTCGGTCTTTCTCGCGGCCCGGCAGAACGTTTAAGAACCTTAGACGTTCGGGGTAGCAGTCAAGCAAGTAGTCTATGAAATCGCCAACGATCAGATTCGGTTTACCGATCAGATTCGGTTTACCGCGTCCGCGGTTTACGACCCGGCACGTGAGGATCTCGGTGGATGGGTCCCATTCGATATTGAGCGTGCCACGGCGGCCGGTGCCGGAGCTGCGGACCTTCATCCATCCGGGCCGGCGGCCGCGTTTTTTTCCGATGACAACGAGCAGTGCGTAGGCCTTCAGCCTCCTATCGTGGCGAATCGCGGTCCGAAGACTTTGTCCTTTTGCGCAGACGACCTGTATTACGGTTTGCATGATTACCTCCGTTTCCTGCCAAACGATCCGGTGATCCTATGCGGGTCAACCGAGTTCAGCGAACGAGCTTTGGCGCCCCGAATCGTCGGGTTTCATCGAGCGCGCCTAATACCTTGACCATGTTTACCGAGGCTCGCTCTGAGAAACTATGATGGCCGTCACGATTACCGGTGACGACTGTCACATGTGGTTTTCTGGAAGCTGATTTCCCAACTGCTGGTCCAAGAGCTTCTTACCAAAATAATCAGTATCCCATTCTTGTTTGCCAAGGTAGGATTGACTCCCCGACGCTTGGGCGTATAATTGGGCCGCCAGCCCGTAAGGTCTCTACCCGACGAAATCACGGCGATGTTACTTTGAAAACAAGAGAAGCCACTCGGGATGTCGGCAGGGAGGGGTCAGGCTTGACTTTGTTGCAATTCAGTTAGACCGAGCCTTAGATCTAAGCGTCTTCCGAAGCCTTATCAGATCGGAACTCTCCGCCCCGCGAGCACGCGCCGCTTCAACTCGCCTCGTCACTGCTGAGGGGCCTATCCTCAGCGCGTCAGCCAACTCACGATTCGTTATCCCTTTCTCCCTTCCCAACACAATCACCGCCTCCTTCGCGGCTACCGTTCTCCGGTTCTTGCTCTTGCTGCACAGTTCTTGCCGAGTCAACCCACTGGACCGTTCTGCGGCGCTCAACAAATCCTCAATGCTCGTGCGTTCGACCGCTTGTCGTGAGGCCCGGTGTTCACCGACCCGATGCCTTATCTCCTCCACGAACTCGCCGCTTCCAAGCAGGTGCCCTTCCGCTGCTCGATAGTAGTCGTCTTGACTCTTCTCGCCCAGGCTCGCCTCCACGAATCGGGTGTAGACCTCAACCGCCCGCTTCTTGGTTGCGCCGAAATGCCGAAGCACCGGCTCGGTATCCACCAACCCGGTCCTATCCAATCCAAGATATGCCCGATGGCCGCTGTACTCAAAATCCTCGGGCCGTTTCACCATCTTTGCTCTGACCGGATTCAAATGTATGTATCGCACCAACTCGCCGAGATAGCGATCCGTTTGGCAGAGAATCGACTTGTAGCGGCTTTGAAAGAGGTGACCGATCTTTTTGTACTTGCGATTGTGGTATTGGCTATAGCTGGTGAGGACTCTTTGCATAATCCGGCTGACGAGATCATCCTGCATCTCGATTAGAAGATGAACGTGGTTTGGCATCAGGCAATAGGCGTAGAGATAGAAGGGAAGTTTGGACTTCTGCTGCTGGAGCAAGCCGGTGAACTTGAGGTAATCATCGTGGGACCTGAATATCTTTCGACGATTATTGCCGCGAGTGATTACGTGGTAGAGCCCTCCTCCGATTTCGATTCTTGGCTTCCTAGGCATGGCGGGGCGGATGCTATCGTGCGAACAGTTCAAATGTCAACAAAGTCAAGCCTGACCCCTCCCTGCGCTGACTGTTTAACTGGGTTTGAAGGCCAACCTGTTCTTCAAGGCGAAGGCGCGCAGGAAATTCTCGTATCAACCGAAATGCATGAGCCTCTTTGCCTGTGTCACCGGGCCTGGTCAGCGTGCCCATCAATACGAGGCGTTCCTTGCCGGGCCGCTCGAAGCGGTCACCCTGAACCGCCAGTATCGTTTGAACCTCCGGCGTTAAGTATGCTCGCCGCAAGTATCGCCCCTGGCTGGATGCTGCGCCCTGAGAGGCAGCAGGAGTCGGCTTGCTGATAATCGGGCCTGGCGCTTTTGCAGTCGGCGCGGTCTTGTTTCTATTTGCGGAGGCTGCCGCGAGTGCAATGCAAGCGATCAGGATGGTGATCACCACCACTTGCGCTCGGCGAAAGGAGAGACGCGGGCGCGTCTCGCCGGAAGCATTCATCTTCATTGTTTTGGACATGACCAGAGGCCTCCCCCAACTGCCAGCGCCACGCCCGCAAGAAGAAAGCTCAGCACGAGGGCTGTGGCTATCAACCCTTTCGACTTGCCGGCGCGAGAACGGCGACGCTTGTCTTGCTTGCTTGCTGGCTTTACTCTTGGACATCGGCTCTCCTTTGCATAGGGCCACTTCTGCTGTCGCAGTCGAGTCTGCAAACTCAGTGAATCTCCGACGGACAATGACATCCTCGTGATCGACGGCGGTGGATGTTAGGGATGTGATACGGGCAACGTACGTGCCAGGAAAGCTGATGGCATCAGTATTGGGAACCCCAGGTCCAGACCGGTTTCGACCGGATGGTCGCAAGGTCAAGTGTGACTGTCGCAGTGACTGTCGCTGCGACATCTACGGCGTGTCGCACCGATGATAGGGATTGGCCCAAGAGCGATGTTGAACTATAGCCCGCTCCGATGGCCGAATCGTGGGGCATCTTGTTTGTTGCTGTAATGTGGCGCCGTTTTGCTGTCAATGCGATTGCTTGACAACGCGTGAAGCGGAAAACTAAGATGAGCGTGCTGCTGTGAGGAATCAAATCCCTAACTTCGCAGGTGAGCGATGACAGAGTTACTCGCGGTCTTGCTCCAGGCTCCACCCAGACCGGGTGGCGCGGCGGCTCCGACCACTAGCGGAACGCCTCCTATCTACGGCTACATACCGATCGTTATTTTTTTCCTGATCGCAGTGCTGCTGCCGGTTGCGCTCCTGGGAGTGTCGAGGCTCGTTCAGCGCCGGGTGTTCGAACGCGAAAAGCTGATGCCTTACGAGTGCGGCGTCGAGCCGATCGGGGATGCTCGCGACCGCTTCTCGGTGCGCTTCTATATAGTGGCGATGCTGTTTCTGATCTTCGATGTTGAGACGATATTCCTCTTCCCGTGGGCGGTGATCTTTGACCGGCTTGCGCTGTTCGGATTAGTCGAGATGCTCATGTTCATCGGCATCCTGGTGGTGGGTTATTACTACGCCTGGCGCAAAGGCGCGCTCGAGTGGGCGTGAAAGAAATTGCGGATTGCCGATTGCGGATTGCCGATTTCGAACAAGGCCGGTGAAATTCCTTTTTCGGTTCGAGATCAACGAAGGACACGATGGCAAAAGAGAGAGAAGAAATCGTAGAGTCGTCGAGCGGCATCATCACAACCACGCTTGATTTCGTTTTCAACTGGGCGCGTAAGTCTGCGCTTTGGCCCATGACGTTTGGACTCGCCTGCTGCGCGATCGAGATGATGGCTACTGGCGCATCTCGGTTTGACCTCGATCGCTTCGGGGCAGGCGTTTTTCGGCCGAGCCCTCGTCAGTCCGACCTGATGATAGTCTCCGGCACTCCAACGTTGAAAATGGCTCCGATCATCAAGCGCGTATGGGACCAGATGCCCGAGCCGAAATGGTGCATAGCGATGGGCGCGTGCGCTTCGACCGGCGGCCCGTTCCCGACCTATTCGACGCTGCAAGGGGTCGACCGCATTGTCCCGGTTGATGTCTATATTCCGGGGTGTCCGCCTCGGCCTGAGGCGCTGATGTATGGGCTAATGCGCCTCCAGGACAAGATCATGCAAGAGCACCCCTCGGACTATATGTTCGGACGCGGCAGCGTCTCTCAGGAAGATGTGGAAGGCGCCGCCACTGCTGACGCGGAATCCGGCGAGAATGCTGCGGCGTAGATCAACTGACAATAGAGAATGAAGGCGCAGGAGATAGTTTGCCTGCGCCTTTTTGCTTTCACAAGCAATGGCTCCAGTGTCAACAGAGTTTGAAAGAAGACTGATCGAGCGTCTCAAGCGCGAAGGTCCGATGACCTTCCGCGATTTCATGCAGACCGCACTCTATGACCCTGAACTCGGTTACTACAACACCGAACGATTGAAGATCGGCGCGCAGGGTGACTACTACACCTCTAGCAACGTTCATCCAGCATTCGGAGCCGTGCTTGCGCGAGCGTTTGCTGAGTGGTGGGGGGCTGGCTCCGTCGAGCCGTTGACGATCGTCGAGATGGGCCCGGGTACTGGGCAGCTTGCTTACGATGTCCTCTCGGCAATGCGTTATGAGCGTCCAGCGATCTTCGACCGTCTGATTTGCGTGCTCGTCGAAGCGAGTCCAGCGATGCGCAAGCGTCAGCGAGATAAGCTGACTGCTTTCGAGGATCACATTCGATGGTGTGAATTGGAACAGATCGAGCGCGCACCCGTCCACGGGATAGTCTTTTCGAATGAATTTGTTGACGCATTGCCGGTGCACCGCGCTCGGTACATGAGCGGCTCACTTGAAGAGCAATACGTGGCGGCAATTGATGCCGCGCACCTGGGGTTCGTTTGGCGTGAGCCGTCCACGAAAAGGCTTAGCGAATACGTCGAGCGCATCGGCATCACTCTTGGGCAAGGCCAGATAGTCGAGATCAACCTCGACGCCATCGATTGGCTTGCACGAATGACGAACACGCTTGCGCACGGGTTGTTGGTGACGATCGACTACGGCGACACATCTCAGCAGTTGTGGACGCCCGATAGAAGGTCCGGCACGCTTCGATCGTTCTACCGGCACAGGCTGATTGATTCGCCGCTCGAGCGCCTGGGCGAACAGGACATCACCGCTAGCGTGAACTTCACGGCTCTGATTGAATACGGCCGCGACTTCGGATTCGAGTTGGTCAGTTGCGAAAGGCAGACGGCGTTTCTGACTCGGCTGGGTTTGATTGAGAGAATCGCCAACCAGCACAGCCCGAGCGACTCGCTCGATGACTTGAAGGAAAGGCTCGCAGTGAAAAACCTGTTTGTTCCCGGAGGCGTGAGCGATAGTTTCCGTGTCCTGATTCAACGGCGTTGAGCTGCGGGCCGAGGGTGCGCGTCGGGTTTTTGCAGTCAGCGCCTCTGAAGGATTCATACCCACCTCGTGACCCCGCGGGCCAGTGCGTGCTGAAGCGCGCGCCCAAGTGTGTTATCTTCATCAGCCGATGACGGAGATTGACTGGTTTCCACTCACATTGTCGCTGCGAGTTGCGCTGATCGCGACGGCGTTTGTCGTCATAGTCGGTGTCGCCCTGGGGTGGCTTCTGGCGCGCAGGCGGTTTTTTGGGAGAGAGCTTCTGGATGCAGCAGTCACGCTGCCGCTGGTTCTTCCGCCGACGGTGCTCGGATATTACTTGCTTGTGCTGCTGGGCCGCCGTAGTCCGGTCGGTCATGCGATCGAGGCGATCACCGGTCAGCCGTTGGTGTTCACCTGGAGAGGCGCAGTCGTAGCCGCCGGAATCGGGGCGCTTCCGTTGGTGGTGAAGACTTCGCGTACTGCCATTGCCGCGGTCGATACCAATCTGGAAGACGCGGCGCGCACGCTCGGTCAATCCGAATGGCGAGTGTTCTGGCGTGTGACGATGCCCCTCGCCTCACGTGGAATAATCGCCGCCGCGATGCTCGCATTTGCACGGGCTCTCGGGGATTTCGGCGCGACATTGATGGTGGCTGGTAACATACCAGGCCGCACTCAGACCGCCGCAGTCGCGATATATGACGCCGCTCAGGCCGGGCGGGACAACTACGCGCTGGTTTTGGTGCTCATCTTGTCGGCGGTCACGCTGGTGCTCGTCTACGTGACCAATAAACTGACAGTTGGCAGGTAACATCGGCCCGGCTCATCCCTCATGACGCTATCGGTAAAGATAAAGAAAGCGCTCGGATCGTTAGACGACGACACCTCAAGGAATACCGGCCCAGCCACTAGTTCTTTGGAGTTTCGGCGCGAAGTTCCCTCCGAGAGATTCCAACTCGACGCGGAATTCGAGGCGCCGCCGGGGTTCGCAATCCTTTTCGGCGCCTCGGGTTCGGGCAAGACCACGACGCTCAAGTCGATATCGGGTATTGTACGGCCCGACGCCGGCCGTATCAGCATAAATGACGAAGTGCTGTTCGATTCCGAGCAGGGGATAGATCTTCCGATTCGAAGGCGCGGCGTCGGCTACGTTTTTCAGGACCTCGCACTGTTTCCGCACCTGACCGCACTTGCTAACGTGGAATTCGGGATGTCCCATCTGCCACATAGCGATCGGCGCCGGCGCGCCGAAGCTATGATGGAAGCTCTGCACATCCGGCACACCGTTCGGCGCAAGCCTCGCGAAATCTCCGGCGGCGAGGCTCAACGAATCGCTCTTGCCAGGGCGCTTTCGTGCAAGCCTCGAATCCTTCTGCTCGACGAACCGCTTTCGGCGATAGACGAAGCGACCAAACTCGGCATCATCTCGGACCTCAAGAGCATAAACCGCGAAATGCGCCTGCCCATCCTCTACGTTACGCACAATCGCGAGGAAGCGGTCTCGCTCGGCGAGCGTGTGATCGTCTTGGAACGAGGCCGAGTTGTGGCTCGCGGTCTGCCGATTGAGGTGTTCGGTGCGCCCATTACCACTAGCGTGGCGCGGCTGACGGGAGTTGAGAACATCTTTACCGGCCGGGTTGTCGG
>JBGQGO010000144.1:0-11255 GCA_041497455.1 Blastocatellia bacterium
AGTTCCGGCCGACATCGAAAGTGCCGTCAACGCATCCGTGAATCTTCTAAAGAAAAACGGCGCGTTGATAGAGGAAGCCAAGCTGCCAGAAGGCCCCTGGGAAGCAGCAGCCGGAACTGTGATCTCAGTGGAAGGCGCGGCTGCGTTTGAGTCGCTCATCGAATCAGGCCGCGTCGCGGACTTGAATGACCCGCTGGGCAAAGTTGCGGCTTACGTCAATCAGCAGATCCCGGCGTCGGACTACGTTCGCGCGGTTCGCATTCGAGCCGTCCTGCAAAAGAAGATCGATGAGTTGTTCGAGCGCTTCGATGTGATCGCGGCGGCTTCGCTGCCGGTCACCGCGTCGCCGTTGACTGCGAATCTCGAAACCGATCTGGACTTCTCGGATCCGCTGGGTGGAATAGGCAACTTCTGCGGATTGCCCGCGGTGAGTGTTCCGTGCGGGTTCGACTCTAAGAAGTTGCCGGTTGGAATTCAGTTTGTCGGCAGACCGCTGGATGAACAGAAGGTGATTGCCGCAGCGCGATTGTTTCAACAACACACCGCCTGGCATCGCAAGCGCCCGCCGGTTACGTAGTGACTCCACTCGCGATCGATCTAGATACCGATTCGACGCCACCAACGCCCAAGAGCCCAAATGACGCTACGCCTGAAAGCTGAGCGGAGGATCAACCTAGTGACTTGTACCGGGCGTTTCGCTAGCGGTCAAATCGGTAAGAAATCAGTTCAAATCCGTCGAATCCGTTACATCCGTGGTCTATGCTTTCGGCAGAATCGCTTTGCTAGCGCAGTATAGACCACGGATGGCGCTGATCCGACGGATTTGCGCGGATACCACATCATCACTCGCATAGGCGCGCCGCCTATGCATGGCTTGCCCAGCCACATCTCTTAATCTATGCTGTCACCCTAAATTCGACGGAGGAACAGCGTGATCATTCCGTTCACCGACATTCGCGGCTTGATACCGGCGTACATATTCAACGAGTTTGGCCAGCTCACCGGCCATTTCGTTCGCTATGATCAGATCATCTGCGAATCCGGCGACGGCCGCATCAAGATATGGCTGAACCAGGAAGCGTTCAACGAACGAGACCCTGAGCGGTTGATCTGCGATTACGCCGAAACCGATCTGAGGGGATACGTAACCTAGGTTGAATATCTGCGGCGCCGATGTCCGACAAACTTTAGTTTGTCGCTGGCGTCAATGATGAGCCGCATTTGGAAGTCCACAACAAACTAAAGTTGGTCGTCGACAGCCAGAAGCGACAAACTGAAGGTTGTCGGACATTCTCGGAGGAGAGAACGATGAAGCTCGAACAATTCCAGATGGAGCGAATGCAGTCGACCTGGGAGAACCTCGTCCGCTACAACCTCTCGGAGAGCGGCGTTCATCCGGCGTCGATCGGGGAGCTGATACCCGATGCGAAGGAGCGCGAAGCGCTGCTTAACATCGAGCTCGGCTACAGCCAATCGAACGGTACCCCCGAGCTAAGAAGAGCAATCGCCGCAATGTATCCCGGCGCCACGGAAGAAAACGTCATTGCCACCGTCGGCACGGCTGAAGCGAACTTCCTAATAGCCTGGATGCTCACGGAGCCAGGAGATGAGGTGGTGATGATGCTGCCGAACTACATGCAGCTCTGGGGGCTTGTTCGCGCGTTCGGGGCTGAGTTAAAACCGCTGCCTCTGATTGAAGAGCTCGAGTGGGCTCCCGACCTGGATGCCCTCGAGCGGGCAGTGTCCCCGAGAACGAAGCTGATCGCGGTGTGTAATCCCAACAACCCGACGGGCGCGATTCTGACTGAACAGGAAATGGAACGAGTCGTCGCAGCGGCCCGCCGAGTCGGCGCGTGGCTGCTTGCCGACGAGGTTTATCGCGGCGCTGAGCTTCAGCGTGACGTGACGCCGAGCTTCTGGGGAATGTACGACAAGGTGATCATCACCAGCGGGTTGTCGAAGGCTTATGGGTTGCCCGGATTGAGGATCGGTTGGATCGTGTCGGCGCCCGAGCTTGTTGCGGAGGCGTGGTCGTATCACGACTACACTACGATCGGCCCGGGTCCTGCCAGCGACTGGCTCGCGCGCGTGGCGTTGACGCCGGAGAATCGAGTGAGGCTGCTCGATCGAACCAGAAAGGTTCTGAACTCCAACTATCCGATTATTGAAGAGTGGGCCCACGCCAATGAGTTGTCGTTCGTTCGGCCGCAGGCTGGAGCGATCGCATACTTGCGTTACCATCTCGACATCGGGTCGCTCGACTTTGTTGAGCGGCTGAGAGAAGAAAAGAGCGTGCTGATCGTGCCCGGCGAGCAGTTCTTGATGGGCAAGTATCTAAGAATCGGTTTCGGTTCGAATGCGGACTACCTGCGCGAGGGACTCGAGCTGATCAGCAACTTCGTCTCTGAGCTTTGAGGCTATGAACCTCCAACTCGCCTTCATCGGCTTCGGCAACGTCGCGCGAGCTTTCGCGCGAATGCTGGAAGAACATCAATCGGCGCTTGCGATCAAATATGGGCTTCGATGGAGGACCACGGCTATCGCTACCTCCAATCACGGTTGCATCACATCGACCGCCGGGATCGATCTGCTCGAAGCGGTCGAGTGTGTTGAGCGAGGCGGCAACCTTGCGGAGATGCCTGAATCGCTCGAGTCTCCTGATCCGCTTTCGGTAGTCAAGAGCTGCAACGCTGACATCCTGTTCGAGACAACGCCGCTCAACGCCGTTGACGGCGAACCTGCCACGACTCACATTCGAAGGGCGCTAGCTCGCGGCATCCACGTGGTCACAGCGAACAAAGGACCGATCGCGTTCGCTTACTCTGAGTTGAAATTGCTAGCGGCCGAGTCCGGCGCAAGCTTTCGCTTCGAAGGCACGGTCATGGACGGAGCGCCTGTCTTCAACCTGGTCGAGGACTGCTTGCCCGGTGTTCGAGTGCTCGGCTTCAGCGGTGTTCTCAACAGTACGACGAACCTCATCTTGACAGGGATGGAATCCGGGCGCTCATTTGATGAATCGTTGGCCGAGGCAAGACGGCGGGGCATAGCTGAAGCAAACGCAGACTACGACATTGACGGCTGGGACGCGGCAGTGAAAGCAGTCGCACTTGCAAACGTCCTCATGAACGCAGACGCTCGTCCGGTGGACGTCGCTCGCGAGGGCATCCGAGGCGTTAGAGTTGAAGATCTCAAGGAGGCGGCGCGGTCGGGAATGGCGATCCGCCTGGTTGCGCGCGGGAAACACGCGACAGATGACGTGAAGCTGACGGTCGCTCCCGAATTGGTCCCGCTCAGTTCCGCCCTGGGATGCGTTCGCGGCGCCTCAAACGTGCTCGTGCTCGAGACGGATCTGATGGGCGAGATCGCAATAGTGGAAGACGAGCCGGGCGTCGAGCAGACGGCTTACGCGCTCCTCAGCGATATGATACGAATCCACGAACGCCTCGCGATGAAGGGTGAGTTGCGATGGGACTGAGGATCGCCGGCGCAAATACCACCCACGGCAGTGGGTGGATTCTTCAAGCCCATCCTACAGACGAAGGCCGCTCGACCACTTCTTGAAATACCCCCACGGCAGTGGGTGGATTGTTCAAGGCCAGCCTACAAAGAGAGCTGCCCGCCCCGTTTGTTTTTGTTACCTCTCTCTCCTCGCGCCGCGACGGAAGAAGGAGAGGAAAAAACGGGAATTCCGGGTGCGCGCCTGTGTAGGCTGGGCTTGAACTAGCCACCCACTCCCGTGGGTGGGATTCGCGCAAGACACTGTTATGGTCGTCGGCTCGCTATCAAACCCTTGGCCGCCGCATTTGTTGAAAACTAGTTTTTGGTTGACTCGCAGTCTTGACAGCGATATTATAAGCGCAGCTAGGAAGCGACTTGGATTATCTTACTGAGATGACTCTTGACGCGATAGATTATAAGCTCCTCGACCTCCTCCAGCAGAACGCCCGGATGACCCAACTGGAAATGGCTGCCGCTGTCGGCCTGTCGCAACCGGCCGTAGCCGAGCGAATGCGCAAGCTTGAACAAGAAGGCATCATCACCGGCTACTCCGCCCGAGTCGATGGGCGAAAACTTGGCAAAGACATCACGGCTTTCATCGGAGTCCGTATCGAACACCCGAAGTACAATGCCGGATTCGGAAAAAAGGTCATGGGGATTCCTGACGTGCTGGAATGCCATCGCATAACCGGGCCCGACTCTTACCTGCTGAAAGTCGTCACCGAAGATACTCAGAGTCTCGACTGTTTGATCTCAGATCTACTGCGCCATATTCCTGGGGTGACCCGGACCCTCACCACGGTGGTCACGTCCTCAATCAAGGAAGGCTCGCACATAACACCGGCGGCGGCAGCGCATATTCCCGCGCAGCGTCGCCGAAACGCGGCTAACCGGAAACAGAAATGATCTATCCCCGCGCCAGGTCCGACAAGCTGCCAGCTTGTCGCGATCTCTGGGTTGGGCGCACTGCGGAGGCGGCGACAAGCTGGCAGCTTGTCGGACTATCCCCGCTTATGAAAAGACGGAGGAAATGAATGGCTACCCAAAAAAGAGCACTTGAATGTCAGGCCCTCGTAGCTGCTCAGTCACTAGCGTTCCAGGAAAGGAGCTATCGCTTCGCGAGCCGAATGTCCAGAATGCCCGTCTCCGCGATTCGCGAGATACTCAAGGTGACCGAGCATCCCGAAATCATATCGTTCGCTGGAGGTCTCCCGGCTCCTGAGCTGTTCCCTGTTGCTGCGATCGCCCAGGCCCACGCGGATGTATTCGCCGACGAAGGACCGGCCGCGCTCCAATACAGCACGACTGAAGGATGGCGTCCGCTGCGCGAATGGATCGCGCGCCGGATGCAAAAGCGAGGGATCGCCGCGAGCGCAGATCGAGTATTGATCACCACCGGATCGCAACAGGGCATCGATCTCGCCGGCAAGGTCTTCATTGAACGCGGCGATGCGGTCGTCGTCGAGAACCCCACCTACCTCGCTGCGCTTCAGGCCTTCAGCGGATACGAAGCGAGCTTTATCTCGATCGACAGCGACGACGAAGGCATGCGCGTCGACCACCTCGAGAACGCGCTGAAGCATTCCAGTCCCAAGCTGATCTACATTGTGTCCGAGTTTTCCAATCCCAAGGGCACAACGCTGCCTTACGAACGAAGACAGAAACTGATCGAATTGTCCGCGCGTTACCGCGTTCCAATTCTCGAAGACAATCCTTACAGCGAGCTTCGATATACCGGCGAGCAGCAGCAGCCGCTGGCAGCTTTGGACAGAGACGGACTTGTCATTCACATCAGCACGTTCTCGAAAACTCTCAGCCCAGGCATGCGGCTCGGATGGCTGATCGCTTCCGAAGAGATTTTCCAAACGGTCGTGGTCGCGAAGCAGGCGGCGGATCTTCACACCTGCACGATCGAGCAGCGCGCAGCGGCCCGGTTGCTGGAGAGCTTTGACTATGACGGACACATTGGTCATCTCCGCGAGGTCTACGGTGAGCGACGCCAGGCGATGCTTTCAGCGATGGACCGCTACTTCCCAGCCGAAGCCCGATGGACCCGGTCGGAAGGCGGGCTGTTTCTGTGGGTCGAGTTGCCCGAACGCCTCAGCGCGGAGGAGCTATTCAAAGAGGCCATCGCCGAGCGCGTCGCCTTCGTGCCCGGAACATCGTTCTTTGCTTGCGAGAGAAAGCTCAACTTCATGAGACTCAACTTCTCAAATTCGAAGCCAGAGATGATCGAAGAGGGGATCAAGCGAATCGCAAGCGTCCTAAAACGGAGATTGGCATGAACAACAGCAAGCGGTTCGTGATCGCGGATGTCTTCACCGAGGAGCGCTTCGGTGGGAACCAGTTGGCGGTCTTTACCGACGGCTCCGGGCTCGACAGCGCAACGATGCAAAACATCGCGCGCGAGATGAACTACTCCGAGACGACGTTTCTGCTTCCGCCGGAGCGCGGGGGCGATTATCGCGTGAGGATCTTCACACCCGCGCACGAGCTTCCGTTCGCTGGACATCCGCTGGTCGGCTCCGCTTATGTGATCGTCGCCGAACGAATGAAACAGTGGAGCGATCCACTGACTTCGGTCACGCTCGAAGCCGGCGTCGGCCCGATCCACGTCGAGGTGCGAACCGAAGGCAGCCGGCTGGGCCGCTCGACGATGACGCAACCATTGCCCGTCGTCCGCGGCTCGTATTCGGATATTGCGGGATTGGCGAAGGCGCTGTCGCTTGACGCGTCCCGGATCGCACAAACTGGGCTGCCGGTTGAAACGATCTTCAACGGCATCGCCGTCATGATCGTGCCGGTCGAGAGCCGCGCCGCGATCGAAAGCATAAAGGTCGACACTGGGGCGCTCGAACTCATTAGCAACGAGGTAGGCGCATCGACGGTGTTGGCCTTCACGCGTGAGACGGTGCTCTCGACAAGCACAGTCCATTGCCGTGTGTTTGCGCCGGCGGCCGGAGTCAGCGAAGACGCCGCCACAGGATCAGCAAACGGACCGCTGGGCTTTTACCTTGTGCGGCACAAGCTCGTTGAAGCCCAAGCGACTACGAGGATCGTGAGCGAGCAAGGCTACGAGATGAAACGGCCCAGCCTGTTGTACATCGATGTCGATGTCGATTCCGCAACCAGCGAAGTCACCGCAGTTCGCGTGGGCGGCGGGGTTGTGATTGCAGGCCGCGGCGAGATATTTGTTGACTAAGACAATATAGGTCCTATAGGTCACATAGGTCCTATGTCCCGGGAGGAACCATGACCGACAACTTAATTCGTTTGAAGACCGGATTAGCCGAGATGCTAAAGGGCGGAGTGATCATGGATGTCACTAACGCCGAGCAAGCGCGAATCTCCCAGGACGCGGGCGCGGTGGCGGTGATGGCGCTCGAACGCGTGCCCGCCGACATACGCGCAGAAGGCGGCGTCGCTCGAATGGCCTCGCCCAGAAAGATCCGCGAAATCATGGCGGCGGTCACGATTCCGGTGATGGCCAAGGTACGGATAGGCCACTTCGTTGAAGCTCAGGTACTGGAAGCGCTCGGAGTGGACTTCATCGACGAGAGCGAGGTGCTGACGCCGGCGGACGAAGAGCATCACGTCGACAAGCACCAGTTCAAGGTTCCTTTCGTCTGTGGCGCTCGTGATCTTGGCGAAGCGTTGCGCCGCATCGGTGAAGGCGCGGCTTTGATTCGAACAAAGGGCGAAGCCGGCTCCGGCAACATCGTCGAAGCGGTTCGTCATCTTCGACGGATCACCTACGAGATCAAACGGCTGACGATACTAGGCCAGGAAGAGTTGATGGCGGAAGCTAAGCAGCTCGGCGCGCCTTACGAGTTGGTTCGAATGGTCGCGCGCGACGGCTGCTTGCCGGTTCCGAACTTTGCCGCGGGTGGAATCGCCACGCCGGCCGATGCCGCGTTGTGCATGCAGTTGGGCGCCGAGTCCGTGTTCGTTGGTTCCGGCATCTTCAAATCGTCGGACCCGGCGGCTCGAGCGAAGGCCATCGTCAAGGCCACGACGCATTACAGCGATCCAAAGACAGTGCTCGAAGCCAGCGAAGAACTGGGCGATGCGATGCGAGGACTGGATATTTCGAAGTTGGCTGAAAACGAGTTACTCCAGACTCGAGGATGGTAACGCGAGTGATCCCAAAAGGTATCATCATCCGGCTTGCAACCGAGGCTGACCTTCAGGCCGTGTTCGGCTTGATGAGCGCGCTCGGCTATCCCGACTTGTCGCTCGCGCGGTTCGTCGAGATCTACCACGAGGTAATGAGAGATCCTTCAATGTTCGTTGTTCTGGCGGAAGCCGATGATGTCGTAGTCGGTCTGGCTACGGTGTCGAGACGGCCTCAGCTTCGTTTGACCGCGAACCTCGTGACCATCGACGAGTTGGCCGTCGCGCCTGAATGGCGCGGCCGGAACATCGGTCGAGCTCTACTGGAGCAGGCTAAGGGAATAGCTCGACACTCCGGCTGCCGCAGGCTCGAGCTCTTGACCAATCGTGCGAGGGAGAGTTATCGCCGCGGCTTCTACATCAAGAACGGTTTCACCGAAGCCGACTCAGCCGTGATGCGAATCGAGTATGACTTCGACGATGAATAGCAGCGTGATTGGCGTGCTGGCGATTCAAGGTGACTTCGCCGCGCACGTTCGCGCGCTTCGACGCATCGGCGTGGACGCCATTGAAGTGCGCCGGGCGGATGATCTCGAGGCGGCAGAGGGCTTGATCATCCCCGGGGGTGAGAGCACTACGATGCTCAAGTTCATCGACGAGGAGAATCTCGCCGCGTCGCTCACCGACTTCGCTCGTCAAGGCAAGCCGATCTTCGGCACGTGTGCGGGAGCTATCCTGCTCGCCCGAGAGGTGTATAATCCGGCACAGGCTTCGCTCGGGTTGATAGACATCGGCATCGAGCGCAATGGCTACGGGCGCCAAGTCGACAGCTTTATAGCCGAAGTCGAAACTGCTATCGAAGGCGGACCGCTCGAAGCCGTGTTCATACGAGCGCCGAAGATCAAACGAACCGGCACTGAAGTCGAAGTGCTTGCGAGCTTGAATGGCGAGCCGGTGTTGGTGCGAGAGCGCAACATTCTCGCGGCTACGTTTCACCCTGAGCTTACTGAAGACGACCGAATGCATCGTTTGCTTGTCGAGATGATTCGCGGCGCGGAAGAAGCACAGATTACGCTCGCCGCTTTTTGATTCGCGGCTCTTGCTGGGCGGCGCGCTGACAAAACATTCCACACGGAGGATCACAATGAAGCTATACAAGTGGGACGAAATGCCTGAAGAGCACGTACACGAACTGTTCAGCCGGCGCTTTATTTCAGGCGAGCAGATGACGATGGCGAGAATATTTCTTAAGAAGGGCTGCCTTGTTCCAACGCACAATCACGAAAGCGAGCAGTTGACGACGGTGTTCACAGGCGCGCTCAAGTTCTTGATTGACGGAAATGAGATCGTCGTTCGAGGCGGCGAGACCTTGTTGATTCCAGCTTTCGTCAACCACAGCGCGGAGGCGGTAGAAGACACGGATGAGATGGATGTGTTCTCGCCGATTCGAGTCGATTGGATCGAGGGGACCGACGATTACTTGAGGAAGAGCAAATGAACCGATTAGCGCAGTTCGTAGTACGGCCTTCAGGCGGAAGTTCGTATGGTGAGCGGGTCGTTTGCCGCCAAAGAATGCGCGAACTACGAACTTCCGCCTGAAGGCCGTACTACGAACATTGACGGTTTGAGACAGCTTCACTGCTCCAAGTGCCGCCCCGGAATGCTTGCGTCACAACCGCGTCTAACTTAAGAATTCTTGGTAGTGGGTCAGTTTGAGTTCAGAGTACAAGCTTCAGCTTGCTCTTCGGCCGCAGGAATGTCAGTGGCAAGCTGAAGCTTGTACTCTGAACTCAAACTGACCCACTACCGAATTCTTACTTCTTGACATTCTTGGTTTTGTAAGAAATATTGTCGGAGTTCTTCCTTAGTCATCAGGTCGCGAAACTTACACCGGACGGAAGCGGTTTCCGATTCGGATGATACCGTCTCACCTTCCGCTGAAAGGAAGTAACGCATGTCCGGTCCGACTGTTTTCATTAGCTACAGCCACAAAGATAAAGACCTGTTAGTCCCGCTGGTGGCTCAGCTCAAGACGCTCGCGCAAGCCGGCCTCCTGGAAGTATGGGATGACACCCGCATCGACGCGGGAGACAAGTGGTATCCGGAAATCGAAGAGGCGATGAAGCGAGCCGCGGTGGCAGTTTGCCTCGTTTCGGAGTACTTCCTCTCGTCAGACTTTTGCAC
Organism: Blastocatellia bacterium; assembly: GCA_041497455.1. Taxonomy (GTDB): domain Bacteria; phylum Acidobacteriota; class Blastocatellia; order UBA7656; family UBA7656; genus Onstottus_A. Next base: position 9,796 of record JBGQGO010000144.1, read on the forward strand.
CAAGCAAGAGGTCCCATTCCTCTTGAAACGCGAGGCTGATGACGGGCTGCTAATCGTTCCCGTGCTCCTGAGCGAATGCGTTTGGGAATCTCATCGATGGTTGAAAGAGACCCAGATGCTGCCGGGCGAAGATCAGTCGGTCCGCACTCATTTCTTGCACAACCCAGCGGCTGTTTTCTCACGAGTTGCCAGACTGATTTTCGACAAGCTCAACGATCAAAGCTACCAGCCGCCCGCTCCGCCTCCCGTCTGGATTCCGCTCGCTTCCAGCGACGTTGACCTCACGCGCCTGCCGGAAACTGGTTCGGCGCTCTTTGGCCGCGACGAAGAGCTGAAACTGCTGGATGCTGCGTGGAGTTCGCGAGGGCAGAGCGGCGCGCCACCGATCCGCGTGCTCGCTTTCACTGCACATGGCGGCGTCGGCAAATCAACGCTCGTCAACCACTGGCTCGCGGAAATGGCGCGCGACAATTATCGAGGCGCGAAACGCGTGTTCGGTTGGTCGTTCTACAGTCAGGGTGTTCGCGATCAAACGGCAGCCTCCGCCGACACCTTTATCGACGCGGCGTTGCGCTTCTTCGGCGACTCGGACCCGACCGCCGGCTCGGCTTGGGACAAGGGAGGGCGTCTGGCAAGCTTGATCGGCAATCAACGAACGCTGGTTGTGCTGGACGGCATGGAGCCGTTGCAGTCTTCGCACGAATTCGAGCGCGGGAAGTTGCGCGACCCCGCGCTTGAATCGATGCTGCGCGGGCTGGCGCGGCATTCGGAAGGGCTGTGCCTGATCACAACGCGCGAGGCGTTGCCCGATTTGGCTGGACGGGCGGCAGTGGCGACCCGCGATCTGGAACAAATCACGCCGCAAGCGGGACGGGCGTTGTTGCGCACGGCGCGTGTCGTGGGCACGGATGCGGAACTGGAAACGTTGGCCGAGCGGTTCGGTCCGCATGCTCTGGCGGTGTCCCTGCTCGGTGTGTATCTGTACGCACAGCCTGGTCACGGTATCGGGCCGGCGAAAGCGCTCGAGCAACTGCCTGGCGCCAGGCCCATCGATCGTGTGCTCGCAGGCTTTGAGCAATGGCTGGGTGACACTCCGGAACGCGAGGCGCTGCGGCTGTTGGGTTTCTTTGATCGCCCGGCAGACGCAGGGTGCCTTGGCGCATTGCGGCAAGCTCCCGTCATCGCGGGCCTCAACGAACGACTGGCAGACTTGCCTGATGGTGAGTGGGATCGAGCGCTGGACCGGCTGGAAAAATTGCGGCTCATCCATTTACTGGAAAGCGAATCGGGCCATCGGTTCGTCGACGCACATCCACTCATCCGCGAACATTTTGCTCAAGTGCAAAGGGAAGGGGCGGCATGGCGCGAAGGACACCGGCGGCTCTACGAGCACCTCTGCGCAACCACGAAGGACAAGCCCGACGCCACGCTCGAAGATCTAGAGCCGCTCTACCAAGCCG
>JBGQGO010000145.1:0-11237 GCA_041497455.1 Blastocatellia bacterium
AACAATGGCGGCTCGCAACTCAATCGTCTTTTGCGCCCGTTCGCGCTCAATGTCAGCCAGCACCTGAAAGAAGGTTTGCGGTCTGATTCTCTCTTCGCCTTGCCGAATGAACTTGGCAAAGGCCCTGTCGAAACGTCTCTTTGCATGATAAAGCTGCGTAATGTAGAAATCGCATTTCAGCGGCAGCGAGCGCGCCGTATACAAAAAGTAAGTCGTGTGTTTGATATCGCCCAGCCGCCGATCCACCACCAGATCGTAGGGCGAGATTCGCTCGGCCCGCACCTGCAGATCGCGAACGACAAAGGCTATTCCGGCGGCGCGCAATTTGCCCAACACTGCCGCCTCGAAGCGATAGCCTCGCGCGAACGCTGCCCACCAGTACAAATCAGAAAAAGCACGCAATGTTTGAAGAGAAGAAAATACCCCTTAGGCCTTACCTCTGGCTGATTCGCGTGATCGGCGTGATCGTGCCACGTCGCTTGCGAGCGGATTGGAAGCAAGAGTGGGAAGCTGAGCTGCGATATCGCGAGTTGCTGCTCGCTGATTGGGACAAGCTCAATTGGAAAACCAAACTTGATTTGCTGCGCCGCAGTCTCGGCGCGTTCCGCGATGCGCTGCTGCTACAACCAAAAAGATTGGAGGACGAGATGTTTCAAGACCTGCGTTACGGTGCGCGAATGTTATTGAAGAAACCCGGCTTCACTTTGATTGCCGTGCTCACGATGGCGCTCGGCATCGGTGCGAACACGGCGATCTTCAGCGTCGTCAATGCGGTGCTGCTCAAGCCGCTCCCGTTCGCGGAGCCGGAACGTTTGATCAGAATCTACGGGCACTTCCTTGCCACAAGCCAGGACAACATGAGCGCCTCGGTGCCCGAGTTCACCGATTATCGCCAGCAGACGAAGAGCTTCGACCAGATCGCCGGCTACGATGATTTCAGCGCCAACCTGACGCCGACGGACGGCGAGCCGGAACGGGTCGAAGCGTTAGCCGTGACCCCCGAGCTGTTCTCTGTTTTGAAAGTAACACCGCAAGCCGGGCGTGTTTTTTTATCCGAAGAGGCGCAGGACGGTCACGACGACGTGCTGCTGATAAGCGATGAGCTATGGCGCCGCCGTTTCGCCGCGAATCCGAATCTCGTGGGAGAAAAGGTCATCGTCAACGGCCGCAATAACACCGTCATTGGGATTATGCCGCAGGGCTTCGCCTTCCCGCAGCGGACAGAGTTGTGGAAGCCGCTCTGGTTCCCGGCGGAGCAATACGATCAACAACGTCGAGGCAGTCGCGGAGTCGAGGTGATCGGCAGATTGGAACAGGACGTAAGCTTGCCGGCGGCGCAGGCCGAAATGGATCATTTGGCGGCGCAGCTTACCAAGGAGTATCCGCGCAACTACGAGTCGCGAGGCTGGAAGATCGGCGTCGTGCCGTTGCTCGATGATTACGTCGGCGACGCGCGCAAAGGGTTGCTGGTGCTGCTGGGCGCGGTGGCGTTCGTGATGCTAATAGCTTGCGCCAACGTAGCCAACTTGTCGCTGCCGCGGGCGACGGCGCGGCGGCAGGAAATCGCCGTCCGGTTGGCGCTCGGCGCAACGCGCTTGCGCGTGACCCGGCAGTTGTTGACTGAAAGCGTCCTGCTCGCGGTCGCCGGAGGCGCGGCAGGACTGCTGCTCGCCGCGTGGGGCGCTGGTCTGTTGCTGCGCTTCGCGCCGGACGATCTACCTCGCATCCACGAAGTCCGCGTAGACGGGCGCGTGCTCGCTTTCACCTTCGTCGTTTCGCTGGTGACTGGAATTCTCTTCGGCCTCATTCCCGCGCTGGCGGCTTCAAACCCCGACCTCAACGAAACGCTCAAAGAGGGCGGGCGCGGTGGAACCGGCAGCGCGAAGCGTCAGCGGATGCGCAACGCTTTCGTGATTGCCGAAATCACGTTGGCGCTGGTGCTGCTGGTCGGCGCGGGGCTGATGCTGAAAAGCTTTTGGCGTTTGCAGCGCGTTGATCCGGGCTTCAACCCCGACGGCGTGCTGACGATGCGAATGATGCTGCCTTTTGAAATCTATCAGAAGCCCGCGCAGCGCGGCGCTTTCTACAAACAAGTGCTGGAGCGCATCGAGTCAGCGCCCGGCGTCGAAGCCGTGAGCGCGACTTCGAGCGTCCCGCTGACGCAGGGCAGCAGCTCGGGAACGATGAGCGGCGAGAATTCCGCGGTCGGGCCAAGCGATCTGCCAGTCGAAGCCGATTGGCGTTGGGTCACGCCGGACTACTTCAAAGCAATAGGCACAACGCTAATGGCCGGCCGCGCCTTCATCGAGGCCGACGCGGAGGGCGCGCCGCTCGTCGCCGTCGTCGATGAATCATTTACGCAGCGCTATTACCCGAACGAAGACCCAGTTGGTAAACGAATCAAGCGCGGCAAGCTCGATTCAACGCGCCCGTGGATGACGATCGTGGGCGTCGTGCGTCACATGCAGAGCCGCCGCCTCGAGGCGGCGTCGGGCGTGCAAGTCTACTTCCCGTTTTACCAGGACCCTACGGCTTACAACATGTCGCTGGTTGTTCGCACGAGCGCAGCGGATCCGCTCTCGCTCAGTGGCACGGTGCGCGCCGCGATTCAATCCTTGGATAACAATCAACCGGTCTATGACGTCTTCACGCTAAGGCAGATTGTCGGCGATTCGATGGCGCAGCGCCGGTTCTCGATGCTGTTGATGGGGATGTTTGCGGTGGTCGCGCTGGCGCTGGCGGCGGTGGGCATCTACGGCGTGATGTCTTATTCGGTCGAGCAGCGCACCCACGAGATCGGCATCCGCGTTGCGCTCGGGGCCCAAACTGGCGACGTGCTTAGGCTGGTGATTGGTCAGGGAATGATGCTCACCTTGATTGGTGTGGCGATTGGATTGGCCGCCGCACTGGCCCTGACGCGTTTGCTCGAGACGCTGTTGTTCGGCATCAGCGCGACTGACTGGGCGACATACACGGAGATCTCAGTGCTGCTCGCGGGGGTCGCGCTGCTGGCCTGCTACCTGCCAGCACGCCGAGCGACGCAGGTCGATCCGATGATCGCGCTGCGGCAGGAGTGAAAGCTCGATGATGGAGGATTGAATATCGAGGATAGCTGGGACGGCTTCAATGCTCGATCCTCCCTCGATTTACTGCGCCGCAGTCTCGGCGCGTTCATTTGGACTGCGGCCTATTTGGACTGCGGCCTATTTGGACTGCGGCAGCCTATTTGGACTGCGCCGCCTGTTCCGCATTGAACGACTATCGCATGCGTGGCGGCGCTTTTGTTTGCGTGTAGAAGACACTACCAAGAGACCTGGTTCTGCGGTCGCTTACTCTAAATATGCAAACGCGCCGCCACCCATGCGACAGTCGTTGAACGCGGAATAGGCGGCGCAGTCCAAATAGGCCGCCGCAGTCCAAATGACGCGATGCGCTGCTGTTACAACCACAAAGATTGGAGGATGAGATGTTTCAAGACCTGCGCTTTGGTTTGAGAATATTATTGAAGAAGCCCGGCTTCACTTTGATCGCCGTTTTCACGATCGCGCTGGGCATCGGCGCGAACACCGCCATCTTCAGTGTGGTCAACGCCGTTCTGTTGCGTCCGTTGCCGTACCCGAACGCCGAACGAATCGTAGCCATCCAGGAAATCAGCAAAGAGGGCAAGCGCATTCAAGTCACGCCCGCGAACTTCCTCGACTGGCGAGCGCAGAACACGGTCTTCGAGCATCTCTCGGCTATCTTCACCCGCGGCTCAAACCTGGCCGGTGAAAATGGGGCCGAGCGAATAAACCTCGCGGTGACCTCGGCGGGCTTCTTCGACGTTTTCGGCGCGCAGCCGCAGCAGGGGCGGTTGTTCCTTCCCGAAGACGAATTCGCGGGTCATACGCCGATCGTCGTCATCAGTCACGCCTTGTGGCAGCGGCGATACGGCGGCGATTCGAGCATCGTCGGCAAAGCCATCACGCTAGATGGCAATAGCTACACGGTTGCGGGCATCGCGCCCGCAGGTTTTCAATACCCCGACAAAACCGAAGCGTGGCTGCCGCCGGTTAGACTCGCGCCTGCAATCAACCAAACGATGGATGTGACGCAGGTGCGCGGCTTCGGTTTCTTGAGCGCGGTAGCGTCGCTCAAACCCGGCGTCCCTCTTCAGCAGGCCAAAGATGAAATGGAAACCATCACCGCCCGCCTGCGCGAACAGTATCCCGAAACCAACAACAACCGCTTCAACCGAGTCGTCGGATTGCACGAGCATCTCGTCGGCGACACCAGCACTGTTTTATGGCTGCTGCTGGGCGCAGTCTGTTTTGTGTTATTGATCGCGTGCGCCAACGTTGCGAATCTGATGCTGGTGCGCGCCACGGCCAGACAAAAAGAGATCGCCATCCGGACGGCGCTGGGCGCCTCGCGGCTCAGGATTGTGCGGCAACTGCTCACCGAAAGCGTGATGCTTGCGGTCGCTGGCGGCGCGTTCGGTCTGTTGCTCGCGTGGTGGGGCGTTGATTTTCTGACACGGCTGCTGCCAAAAGATTTCCCGCGATTGCTGGATATCAATCTCGACCTCAAGGTTCTCGGCTTTACGATCCTTGTTTCATTGATTACCGGAGTCGTCTTCGGATTCGCTCCGGCGTGGCAGGTCTCCAGAGCCGATGTTCACGAATCGCTGAAGGAGAATTCGCGCGGATCGAGCGGCGGCATGCGCAACCGCCTGCGCAGTCTCTTCGTCGTCGCCGAAGTCGCACTCTCACTGGTGCTGCTCGTAGGAGCCGGGCTGTTGTTTCGCACCTTTTTGCAATTGCAATCCGTGAACACGGGGTTCGACCCGCAACGAGTGCTGACCTTGAGGCTGAGTCCATCGGGGACGAATTTCAAGGAAGATCCGCAGTTCATGGCTTACTACAAGCAGGTGGAAGAACGGCTACGTTCGATTCCAGGCGTCGAGGCGGTCGGTGCCATCAACACACTGCCTCTGGCGAAGGGACCAACGCTGGGCTTCCGAATCGAAGGCCGTGCACAGCTCTCGATTGACCAGTGGCCTCACGCGAATTACCGCAGTGTCAGCCGGGATTACTTCCGCGCCCTGAGCATTCCGATCGTGCAGGGCCGCGCCTTCGAAGAAAGAGACAACGCCTCAAGTCCGCTTGTTGTTCTCATCAACCAGGCGGCGGCTGTCAGCGATTTTGCGGGCGAAAACCCCGTCGGCAAACGTATCGGCTTTGGCAACACGGACCGCAACAATCAACCGGTTTGGTTTGAGATCGCCGGCGTCGTGGCGAATGTGCGGAGCATTGAATTGCAAGAAGAACCGATGCCGGAAGTGTACTTCTCTTCTCTGCAAGACGCCTTTTCAGAAATGTCTTTCGTCATTCGCACGCAGATCGAGCCGGCGGGTTTGGCGGCAGCAGCGCGCGAGGCCGTGCAGGATGTGGATCGCGCCCAGCCAGTGGCGGGCATCCGCACAATGGAAAACATAGTCAGCGAGTCCGTAACCCAACCGCGATTCAATCTCACTCTGCTCGGCGTCTTCGGCGGCATCGCGCTGATTCTATCGGCGGCGGGAATTTACGGTGTGACCTCTTACACGGTCACTCAGCGAACGCACGAGATAGGCATACGGATGGCTGTGGGCGCCAAAGAACACGATGTGTTGCGGTTGATGATGAGACAAGGAATGAAGCCGGCAGTCATGGGCTTGGCGATCGGTTTGGCTGCGGCGATAGGGTTAACGCGGCTCATGAAGAGCCTCTTGTTTGGCGTGAGCGCGACTGATCCGCTGACGTTTGCGGTTCTGGCGTTGCTGCTGCTGATCGTAGCGCTGCTGGCCTGCTATCTTCCGGCGCGCCGGGCTACGAAGGTGGATCCGATGATCGCGCTTCGCTACGAGTGAGAGCTCGACGATGAAGGATTGAAGATCGAGGATAGCTGGGGCGGTCAATGCTCGATCCTCCATTCTCGACTCTCGATCCTCTCTTCGTTTTGACTGGGATGGTTTGCTGTTGCAATAAGGAAGATCAAGGACGAGATGTTGCAAGACGAGACCGACGGTTAATCGCCGGAGGAAACACGCACGATGATGCGTTGATTGCCCACCAAGATTTCATTCGCGCGGACGGAAAGCTCCGGCGAAGGTGCAAAGCGCAACTGCCCGTCAACAATGGCGGCTTGCAACTCAATCGTCTTTTGCGCTCGTTCACGCTCAATGTCAGCCAGCACCTGAAAAAAGGTTTGCGGCTTGATCCTCTCTTCGCCTTGCCGAATGAATTTGGCGAAGGCCTTATCGAAACGTTTCTTGCTCATCTCTCAATTCTCCTGTTCCTGCCGCCGCTTCACCCTGTCTTTCCACAAATCGAAAGTAACGACGACGAATCGCCGGCCTTCGAAAACGATCTGGACCGGCTCAGGGAAAAAACCAGCGGCGGTCTCGAGTAACTGGTCTTCGCTTCTGGCTCTGGCTGCGTCACGACTCAACGTGATGGGCCGAGACTCACTGCGCCCGGTGCAATCCCAGCACAACCCAGAGCAAACGCAGATTGACGATCAGGTCGTTGTTCATTTGCAGAGCTTCGATCGTTGCGCGCCCGGTGGCGGTCAGACCGAGGATGCGCGCACCGTCAGCGCTCCATTGAAAATGCTCCGGCCATTTCTGCCGGCGCGGGTGAAACAGCTTGACGGTCCTTCCAGTTTCCGGATCGCGCGCGGTCGTGATCTGCCACTTGTTACCGTTGCAGGTTCGACAACACAAACACAGATTGCCGATGACGGTTTTGCCGCCTCGCGACGCCGCAGTGATATGATCGGCTTCGAGCGAAATCCCCAGCAGTTTTTCCGGGCTGTGGCAGTACGCGCAATACGGTTCATTCGCTTCCGCGCGCAAACGCCGCCGCAAGAGTGGCGGGATCGCACTCAAGCAGGGACTCCCTCTGCCTGAGAAGGTCTCTTTCTTTGCGCGAGCAGGAATTGAGCTTTCGCTTTGTTCTGTGAAAAGCGCAGGTACTCCTGCTGCAAGGCATCCCATTCGGCACGCTGGCGGGCGTTGAGGCGACCGGCATTTGCCTGGCGCAGGAGCGTAGAATAGCGGCGCTGCTGCTTCGCGGGAAGAAAGGCACTCGCTATGGCTAGCAGCGCTTCGTCGTCGAGCAAAGACCAGCGCCCGAGATCAGCGGCGAGTTCCGGCGGCAGGCGGTCAGGCAAGGGCGGCAGTCTGGTCTCCAGCGTCGAGACGATCAATTCCGAGACGCCACAACCGGTCTGGTGTGCGGTCTGTTCGACTCGTTGGTAGAGTCGCTGGGACAATTGGATCTTCACCGCTCTGCTCGCGGTTTTTCTTGCACTGGTTGCTCTCCGTTTCATACTCGCGATTCTAGCGGCTATTCACCGGAGCGTCAAAATAGTTGCCGGATAGTTGCCGGTCCGGCAGCGGTAATCTGATTGAACCAGTTTCAGTGAGGAAGTCAAAACGGCAAACGCTTTTCGCCGCGGCCGGCTCTCTGGCGCTCCACGTCATCGGCGTGAGCGTACTACGACTCCGCGTGCATGGCCAAGGCGGGAGCGAGGCTGAGCCGCGCCCCGATCTTGTTCCTGCGGTAAAGGAAGATTGTAATCAGGCAGCCCGCCGAAGTAGTATCCACCATACTTCAGCAAAAAGAGGATGACATGGCCAACGAGCGGGAAGTTCTCAAACTAATCGAAAAGGCGGCAAGGGAAAATGAAACGGGATTCCACCTCGGCTACAAGCAAGCGACGAGCTTGCCGCCGGAGATCGCTAAGCTGACCAGCCTGATCAGCCTCGACCTCAACGGCAATCACCTGATGAGCCTGCCGCCGGAGATCGCCAGGCTGACCCGCCTGACCAGACTCAACCTCCGCGTGAATCAACTGACGAGCGTGCCGCTGGAGATCACCAAGCTGACCAACCTGACCAGCCTCAACCTTGGCAAAAATCAACTGACGAGCGTACCGCCGGAGATTGCCAAGCTGACCAAACTGACCAACCTCAATCTCACGGGAAATCAACTGACGAACTTGCCGCCGGAGATCACCAAGCTAACCAATCTGACTCATCTCGGTCTCGGCAACAATCAATTGACGAGCGTGCCGCCGGAGATCGCCAATCTGACCAACCTGACCTATCTCAATCTCGAAAACAATCAACTGCCCATTCCGCCTGAAACGTTTGCCAATGCGCGAGATGTTAAGGCCATCTTTGCCGCTCTTGCCGGATTAGAGACCGGAGAACGATTGAACGAGGCGAAGATGTTGGTGGTCGGAGACGGCAAGGTCGGCAAAAGCTCGGTGGTCGAGCGGTTGATTTACAACACCTACAATCCACAGAAACAGACAACGCTTGGGGTCGAGATCAACGACGAGATGAAGGTCGTCCAGGGCGAGGTGAAAGGCGAGGGCGAGGCAGTCAAACTGAACATCTGGGATTTCGGCGGGCAGGAGATTCAGCATTCAACGCACCAGTTCTTTCTAACCACGCGCAGCCTTTACTTGCTGGTTGTCGATGCGCGCAAAGGCGATCAGATCAGTAATATCGAATACTGGCTGAAACTGATCGAAAGCTTCGGCGGTGACTCGCCAATCCTGATCGTCATCAACCAGATGGACCAGTTGAAGGGGCAACGCGCGCTCAATGTGGATCGCAAGGCTTTGCAGGGGAAGTACAACATAAGGGATTTCATTGAAACCTCATGCGCGACGGGCGAAGGCATTCCAGCATTGAAAGCGGCGATTACCCGCGAGGTCGAGCAGTTGAAGCACGTGCGCGACATCTGGCCTCGCGAATGGCTCGCCATCAAACGGCGATTGAAAGGCATGCAGGCTGACTACATCCCGGTCGAAACGTATCTGGAAATCTGCGGTGAAGAGAACCTGAATGACGCAGACGTCCGCATATCTTTGCTGGGATTGCTGCACGATCTGGGCACAGTCATACGCTTTCCGGGCGACACTGAGGTACTCAACCCGCGCTGGGTGACCCAGGGCGTTTACGGGTTGCTAACTTCAGAGCAACTGGTCGAGGGGCAAGGACAGTTCGATCTCAAAGACGTGGGCAGAATCCTGGCTGGCCTGGCCGATGCCAAGGACCGCTATCCGTCACACACGCATCGCCGGTTGATTGACGTGATGCGGCATTTCGAGCTGTGCTTCGAGTTCACAGACCGGCCGGGCCACTACCTGGTCCCGCGTCACCTGCACGACAACGAACCCGACATTCCTTGGGACGACACCGGCGCGCTTAGGTTTCAATACCATTACGAGACGCTGCCCGACTCCGTCATCTCACGCTTCATCGTGCGGATGAACCAGTACATTCAGGAACACTATTACTGGAAAAACGGCGTCTTCCTGCACAGCGGCGAGAATCAAGCCAAGATCAAAGGCGACCTGGTGGACCGCAAGATCTTCATCTCGATCCTCGGCAAAGAACAGACTCGCCGCGCTTTCCTCGCCGTAATTCGCTCGGCCTTTGTCGAAATTAACAGCAACTTCAAAATCGAGATCAAGCAGATGATCCCGGTGCCCGGCTCTCCCCAGGTGCTGGTCTCGTACCAGGACCTGCTCGCCTACGAAGAGATGAACGAGCCACAGATTGTCATCCCCGAATTGCGGAAGAAGCTCACTGTCAGAGAATTGCTCGATGGTGTCGAAGAGTTCCGCAATCGAAGGGCGCGCCACGAACGCGATTTGGAAGACAAGCGATTTCCACGACGTGTTGCTGAGCAGAGTCAACGCAACCCGCAAGCGCGCATTCTGCGCATTGTGCTCGCCTCACCCGGTGATGTCCAAGCCGAACGCAACGCGCTGCCATCCGTCCTTGAAGAACTCAATAGCGGTGTTGCGGCTGATCGCGGACTGCGCCTTGAATTGGCGCGGTGGGAAACAGACACGCATCCCGGCTTTCATCCGGAAGGGCCGCAGGGTCTGATTGATCCGATTCTGAAAATCACCGACTGCGACGTGCTGATTGGCATCTTCTGGAAACGTTTCGGCACTCCAACGGCGGACGGCAAAACCGGTACCGAACACGAATTCAATTTGGCTTATCAATCGTGGAAAGAAAAAGGCAGTCCGCAGATCGTCGTCTATTTCAATCAGAGACCCTATACGCCGAAGTCATCGACGGAGGCCGAGCAGTGGAAACAGGTGATTGATTTCAGAGACCGGTTTCCCAAAGAAGGCTTGTGGTGGCCTTACAAAGGCAAAGCTCAGTTTGAAAAGCTCGTCCGCAATCACCTGACGAACTACATTCGCAGTCTCACTGATTCCTAGCACTGAAAGCTAGCGCCGCCACGGCTGAAAGCTGATGGCTGATTCGACTCAAGAAACTGGTTTTCGTTTCTGGCTCCGGTTGATCCGCGTCATCGGCGTGATCGTGCCGCGCCGGTTGCGCGCCGATTGGCGGCAAGAGTGGGAAGCGGAACTGCGATATCGCGAAACGCTGCTCGCTGATTGGGACAGGCTCAATTGGAAAACCAGACTTGATTTGCTGCGCCGCAGTCTCGGCGCGTTTTGGGATGCGCTGTTGTTGCAACCAAGAAGAGTGGAGGACGAGATGTTTCAAGACCTGCGTTTTGGTTTACGAATGTTGCTGAAGTCTCCTGGTTTCACGGCGGCCGCAATTCTGTCGTTGACGATTGGCATTGGCGCGACCAGCGCGATTTTCAGCATCGTCAAAAACGTCGTGCTGCGCCCGCTGCCCTTTCGCGAGCCGGATTCTGCGCCTGGTTGTGGGACGGGGATTGATCCTGATTCTGGCCGGCGTAGGAATTGGATTAGCTGGAGCCTTCGCCTTGACGCGCTTGATGACCGGGTTGTTGTTTGAAGTGAAGGCGACTGATCCGGCGGTCTTCGCCGTGATCGCTTTGTTGTTGATAGCCGTCGCGCTGGGGGCGTGTTTGGTTCCCGCTCGCAAGGCGACGCAGGTTGATCCACTGGTTGCGCTGCGCCATGAATAAAAGCTCGATAGGTGAAACATGAATATCAGCAGAGCGTTGTCGCGTTTGCCAAAGATCATAGGCGTTCTGCAGTCTGAGCCGGTGCGCGGCGTTCGGCTTACCGAAAGTCATCTCGAGCCGCACCGCCATCTGCGGCGTAACTGCGCCGCGCCCGTTAAGAACCTTCGACAGGGAGGTCCGCCTCACGCCCAGACGACTCGCCGCCTCCGTGACCGACAACCCCAACGGCTCAATCACGAGTTCTTTTAGAATCTCGCCCGGATGGGCGGGGTT
>JBGQGO010000146.1:0-11236 GCA_041497455.1 Blastocatellia bacterium
AGGATTGCCCGCGTTGAAAATCGAGAATGGTAAGCTAAGGAGACATCAGAATGTCCACCCGATCTGTTGGCGACATACAGAAGTCGAACGGCCAGACCCCAGTTGACGACTCGATCTCGCCTCTTGTTCCTCACGCGGATGTGCGCAAGTCCGGGGCTGTCGCTGAAAACAATCAGCTCACCGAGCTTGGACAGAAGATTTTTCTGGACCGCTACGCCCTAAAAGACATGAGCAAACGGACCCTGTCGCCAGGCGATATGGTGATTGTTTGCACCGACGCTAAGTCCGGTCAGCGCGAAATAGGCGTCGTGACCGCGATGGATGAAACCGGAGCCGCCGGCGCGGAGCGGGTCACGGTCGAGCTGCGCGATGGAACCAAAATCGAATGCTTGTCCGAGCACGTATCCAAGCCGATCGAGACCGACCCCGAACAGATGATGGAGCGAGTTGCGCGCGGGATCGCGGCCGTCGAAGGCGAGCGCGCCGACGAGTGGTATCACAACTTTCGATGGCTCTTGAACGGATGGAAGTTCGTGCCGGCCGGGCGAATCCTCACGGCTGCGGGCACTGATCAACAACTTACTTTTTACAACTGCTACGTTGTGCCGTCGCCGAAAGACTCGCGCAAAGGCATCGTCGAGACGCTTTCGCAAATGATGGAGATTATGTCGCGCGGCGGCGGCGTTGGGATCAACGTCAGCAGCTTGCGGCCTCGCCATTCTTATGTAAAGGGCGTCAATGGGCGCTCGTCGGGCTCGGTCTCATGGGGCGGGCTGTATTCGTTCGTCACCGGGTTGATTGAGCAGGGCGGATCGCGGCGAGGCGCTTTGATGCTGATACTGAACTGCTGGCACCCCGACGTGAGCGAGTTCATCACCTCCAAGCGCGAGATGGGAAAGATCACCAACGCGAACATCTCGGTCGGGATCAGCGACAAGTTCATGGACGCGGTGCACGCGAATGCCGACTGGGACCTCGTTTTCCCTGACAACTCCGATCCCGACTATGGACAGATGTGGGACGGCAACCTCGACAAATGGCTGGCCGCGGGCAAGCGAGTCATCGTGCACAAGACGGTGAAGGCGCGCGCTATCTGGGATTCGATCATCGAGTCGGCGTGGGCTTCGGCTGAACCCGGCGTGTTTTTCATCGAACGCGCCAACAAGATGTCGAACTCGTGGTACTACGATGCGGGCTATCTTGGTTGCACGAACCCTTGCGGCGAGCAGCCGCTGCCCGGCTTTGGCGTCTGCAACCTGGGCGCGATCAATCTCTCGAAGTTCGTCAGTGAAGGCGACGTAGCGTGGGATGACCTGGGCAAAGCGGTGCGTTACTCGGTTCGCTTCCTGGACAATGTGATTGATGCGACGCCGTACTTCTTCGACGAGAACTACGCTCAACAGAAGGCTGAGCGCCGCGTGGGCCTTAACACCATGGGGCTTGCTGAGATGCTGATCCGGCTGGGTATTCGCTATGGTTCCGAAGAATCCGTGCAGTTCATAGACCGGCTGTATCGCTTCATCGCGGGAGAGGCTTATCACGCCTCGTCCGACATTGCCTCGGAGAAGGGACCCTTCCCGATGTTCGACGCGGATAAGTTCCTGCAGTCGGGCTATATGCAGAAGATGCCCGACGACGTTCGCGAGGAGGTCCGCGAGAAGGGCGTACGGAATGTCACGTTGTTGACGCAAGCGCCCAACGGCACCATCGGGACCATGGTCGGGACTTCGACAGGCATCGAGCCCTTCTACTTCTGGAACTACTTCCGCAAGTCGCGCCTGGGCAAACACGAGGAGCGAGTGAAGGTGCTGGAAGAATGGCAGCAAGCCCACCCGGGTGAGCCGCTGCCGGGCTACTTTGTGACCGCGATGGACCTTGCGCCTGAAGAGCACGTCAAGGTGCAAGCCTCGATTCAGGCGTGGGTTGACTCGTCGATATCGAAGACCTGCAATCTGCCGGCTTCGTACACGCCCGAGCAGACGCGCGAGATATACGAATTGCTCTATAGGTCTGGCTGCAAGGGTGGAACGATATATCGCGATGGCTCGCGCGATGTGCAGGTCCTCAACCTGAAAGAAGAAGACAAGAAGGCGAGCGAATCGACGGCCGCCGTGGCGGCGAAGGCCACGATTGCCGCCGCAGCGAGCGAGCAACGGGCTCAAGAGACTTCGGCCGTCACAACCGTTGAGAACGAGTCTGGACCTTCGTCGAGCGAGCTTGTTCAAAGCGATGGCAGCTGGCAGCCCAAGGTGCGGCCGCGCCCGTACAAGCGTCGCGGCTATACCGTGAGCAAGGTGACGCCTTCGGGCACCGCCCATATCACGATGAACGAGGATGAGGACGGTCATCCGTTCGAGGTCTTTCTTGAAATCGGCAAGGCGGGTTCGGATATCAAAGCGATGGCCGAGGCGATGGGGCGATTGATGTCGTTGATTCTGCGCATAGCGTCGCCCGTTTCGCCGCTCGAGCGCGTTCGCGAGATCGTAAAGCAAATCTCAGGCATCGGCGGCGCGCGCTCGTACGGTTTTGGCAAGCGGCGAGTGCTTTCGTTGCCTGACGCTGTGGGCCAGGCGCTCGCGGAGAACTACCCGAACATCAGCCAGGGCAACGAGGACGACGGCCAGGGCGCGGAAATGGGAGTTGATGCGGCGGCGTCGAGCCACAAGCCATCACCGGTGGCGGCTGGCTCTGTGGACCTTTGCCCGAGTTGCGGCGACTCGGCATTCGTTCGGGTCGAAGGCTGCCAGACTTGCTACGCCTGTGGCTACTCCGAGTGTTGATTTACTTCTGAGCGCTTCTCTCAGACTAAAAATGGGCGAGCAGCAAGGCGCACCCCAGAAGTTGCTTTGTTGCTCGCCCGATTTTTTTTGAAGCGGTTCGCACTCCGAGCGCGCGGTCTCAGATGGGCGTGAACGTCGGATACGTTTTTCGGATCTTGGCTTCGATTTTCTGCTGGTCGGCTTCTGCGCCGGCTGCCGCCAACTTTAAACGAAGCTTCTTGCGCTTTTGATAGCGATGTCGCCGGCGTTTTATCTCGCGGTCACGTTCTCTCATGATTGTGAGTGATTCTCCCTTTTTCGTAATGCTACTTTGATGATCGGTCCGGCCTGGAGTTGTCAACGGACTCAGCCAACCGACGGCGAATTCTAGCCGGTCGCACGCAGCCGGGTCAACGGCCACTTCAATCACTCTCTCAATAGGCTGTCAAAGACGCAACACGAAGGGCCGGGAAGGCGATTCGAAGGCTGGACTTGTTGCGCGAGAGAGCGGTCCTTAATTCATCAAGGTTTGGGCGGAACCCATGCTAGAATAAATCAGACTTTGGCGCTTTTTGAGTGGTCTAACCGTTCTGGGAAGAATGCCAGCATAAGTGGCGCAGATATGAGGAATCTCAAAACACTCTCTTTCTTGTTTGCGATTGCCCTGGTGATTGCCTCGGTTGACGCCTCAACGCTGGGTCAAATTCGTCGCAATAACCGCCTGCCGGTTGGTCAGCGCGGCGTCAACAGACCGCCGTTTGGGATTCCGCAAGCAGGCCGCAATCGGCCGCTCAATCCCAATCAGCTAAGGAAGCAGCAGTTGCAACAGCGGGTGATGCAGGCGATCGGGCTTACGCCTGCGCAGCGGATGCGAATCCAGGAGATCCGTCGCAGCCACGACGACGATGTCATCTCCGCCGGCCGCCGCATAAGGCAGGCGCGGCAAGCGCTCGATCGCGCGATCATGAACGAGACGTATAGCGAATCGGAGGTCCGACGCGCCACTGAAGCGCTGGCGGCGGCGCAGGCGGATAAGATCAGGCTGGACGCTAATGTCCGCGCGCAGGTTCGGGGAGTTCTCACGTCCGATCAGGTTCAACGCTTTCACCAACTCCAACGCGAGATGCGCCGCGACATGAAAGAACAGCAACAAAAGGACCAGGAAAAGGAGATGGGTCCGCAGGGCATGGGCAATGCTCCTAAGCCCGAAGACATTGATCTCGCCGATTTTCTGCTTTCTATTTCCTGAAGCCCAGGTCCGACTCGCTCATCCCGTTTCACGATCGTCGCGACCCCGCGAGGGTTGTTGATTCTCTCGAACCAATATCGCCACCCAACGCAAAGACCTCTTCGTTGTCAGTTCCCATCGATGTAAGGCCGCGACTGGACGATGTAGAGACGCCCCCGACTATAGACCCACTCGATGTCTTGATCGCGGCCGCCGAAGATGCGCTTGATCTGAAGCGCCGCGCGAGCTAGCCCTCTTACGAGCGGATCAGTCAGCACGCGCCGTTGCTGTTCGATCGTGACTTCTTTCACGCCGCCCTGCTTATCGAACACAAGCATAGAGTCTTCGTCTGAGCGGGTGAGCACACTAATAGCTCGCGAGCCTGGGTGATAAATAACTTGCTCGGCGACTCGACGGCCTTCTACCACCTTGATGCCGAGGCCGCGTTTTGCGTTGACGAACACAGCGCTACGATTTGCGGGATTGAACGGGTCTTTGGTGATCGCAACGCCCGCGCTGTCGGCATCGATGCCTTCTTGAATTAGCACCGCCGGGTAGACGCCGAAATGATTCATGCCGAAGCTCTCGCGCGCTTCATACGCTTCATAATTCCAAACGGACGCCCACACGGTCTTGATGGCTTCCATCAACTGGTCATCGGTGCGCACGTTGGGCACGGTCGTGTAGAGACCGGCGCCGCTGAAGTTCGGCAGGTCTTCAGCGTTGGTCGAGCTTCGCGCGAACAGCCCAAGGCCAGCGCACTCGCGGTGAGTTTTTTCCAGCACGGCTCGGCGGAAACTCTCGTCGTGATGGCCTTCCGCAATCCACTGGCGAATCTCCGCGAGCCTGACCTTGCGATAGCGTGGATCGTGAACAAAGCGATCCTCCTCGACTGCAGCAGCGATGCGCTTTTCAAGATGATTGCGCCTGACGAAGTTTTGATAATAGTGAAACGGAATCGCGAAGCCGGCGGGAATGGCCAGCCCGGGCAATTTCGCGTGAATGATCTCACCGAGATTGGCGGACTTCGCGCCAAAGCGGACAGCATCTCGCGCTCGCTGAAGCTTGAGATCCGTAAGCCGGTCGTAATCGAGATCGGCGCGCGGCGTGACCAGGTCGCCGCGCTTGACCCATTGCCGATTGCGTTCATCGACCTCACGCGAATCGGCGGGCGAGAGCGAATAATCGTTCTCGCGCACTTCGAGGCGAACGTATTTGCCTTCCAACGCTTTGAAGAGCGTGTCAGCGTTCTTGATCGTCGCGTTGGGAATCGCCCACGACCTGGCGAGCATGTTGACGTGTGACAGCGGCGAGGCCGGCTCGGTTGTGATGACCCCTGACAGCGGAGTCAGATGAATGGGGACTTCCTTGAAAATGACGATCTGGTTGCGATCGATGACCGTGTCCGCAGTGACGCGATCGATTATTCGAAGCTGTCCGATGCCCGCGCCGAGGTTGAGCGGTTGATACTGTTGGTTCGAGGAAATCTCGCTCACCGTGAGCATGAGCACGTGCGTGTCCGTCTTGTTCAGTTCGTTGGCAGTCTGTTCTTGTGCGAGTGAATTCGGTTTGAAGTATAGCGGTGCGAAAAAACTCTGCTGAAGGGCGCCAATTGTCTCGATCAACAGGCCTCTGGTGATCTGGTCCCCTTCCCAAAACTCAAACGCGAACTTATCAACCGTTGCTTGATACGCGATTGTGCCAAGTATGAACCGGCGATCGCTCTTCAAGTAGTTATTGTCGTAGAACGCGCGGCCACGTTCGAGTGATAGATACGCAGCATTCACGAAATCTTTGTGGAACTGATATGCACGAGAGTTGACATAATAAACGCGGTTGCGGGAGCGGCGATCGATTACGAACATTACGTGCGGCAGCGCGTGAAAGCGGCCTTGATAAAAGACCCGCGCAAGCAGGTCGAAGTGAGCCCTCGAGTTGATTTGATCGAGAGAGGATGGGTTGCGAGCATCTTT
The DNA here is from genome assembly GCA_041497455.1 of Blastocatellia bacterium. Classification (GTDB taxonomy): domain Bacteria; phylum Acidobacteriota; class Blastocatellia; order UBA7656; family UBA7656; genus Onstottus_A. The sequence continues at coordinate 5,961 of JBGQGO010000146.1, forward strand.
CCTACTTGCGGGGCTCGCAGCTTTCTTATTCGAAATCGAGCGTTGCGATGACGGATGAGTGTTCGTTCGGGTTGATTGTGCCGGCCGCGCGGAAGCTGCGCCGGATAGGATCGCCGCACAAAGCATCACCGCGGAGCACACCCTGAGGCTTTTCGATAGTTGAGTCTCGCCAATTGATCGCATCTTCGGACGAATCTTAGCACAGGCGGGTTGCGAGTCGGCGCGGCGCTGTGAAGCCCAACCGCGTTGAAAACTTGCGATGCCGATAGTATTATCTCGCTGACGCACAATCCTCCCGAATGGGAGTCAAGCACCATCCCGCCCGGGATGGTCTTTGAAGGCTCGAACGGCAGGGACACCGTTCGAGCCTTGCACTTTTATGGGCGGTGAGGTCTCTCAGCTTGTGGGAGCCCTGGCCCCGGCCATTAGAGGAGAAGTGAAGTTGGAGAGAGTTCGCGGTCGTTGACTTTCAAGATGGGTCGCCCTAGAATTGCGCTGTGTGCCACGCGCCGAGGGTGCAACCCGCTTGACCGTGAGAGAGCTTAAGCGAGTCTATTTCGCTAAGCGCCGAGAAATCAGAGACAGACTGGCTGAGTTCGCGAGGGTGGGGCGGACGGGTTCCCCTGAGACGCTCTTTGAAGAACTGACTTTCTGCATTTTCACAGCGGGCGCCAGCGCACGAATGGGGCTGCGCTCGGTCGAAAGTGTTCGGCCGGTTTTGATGAGCGGTACGGCGCTGGACATTCAGCACGCGCTGGTGGGACGGCACAGATTCCCGAACAATCGCGGAGCTTACGTGTACGAGACTCGCGAGTATCTCAGGGAACACTGCGGTCTTCAGTTGCAGGAAGCGCTCGAGAATCTCAAACTTGCCGATGAACGCCGGGACTTTCTGGCGGCCAATCGAAGCGTCCGCGGGATTGGTTATAAGGAGGCAAGTCATTTCTTACGCAACATCGGCTATCGCGGATATGCGATATTGGACAAGCACGTGCTGACGCGGCTCGCGGAGTTCGAAGTTATCGAAAGCCGAAAGCCGCCCTCGACGAAGAAGGCTTACCTGGCGATCGAAGAAAGGGTGACCCTCTTCGCGGACTCGATAGGGATAGACTTCGACGAACTAGACTTGCTCTTGTGGTACACCAAGACCGGAGAGATTTTGAAATGAAGGTCTACAGTGGAAAGAGCGCTTTGATGCAAGGCCGAACCATTCGGCCCGCCGGTTATCTCCTGCTGATCGTCGCCCTCACCTTGTCTGTTGCGATTGTTCCACCCGTGCGTGCGACGCCTCCTCAACAAAAGGCGAAAGAGGCCAACGACAGACTCGATCGCGACGCAAGAAAGGCCATGCGAGGGGGCAAGTACGAGGACGCACTGAAGGTCTATCTTGGGATGGTCGAAGCGGACGCGCGCGATAGCCGGGCGCGGCTCGGGGCAAGCTTCGCTTATCTGAAGATGCAGATATACCCGTCGTGCTTCCAGCAAGCCAAGGAAGTTCTCAGTATCGACGCAAACAATGCACGTGCCCACGCGCTGGCGGGGGTGTCGCTGTTGCGTTCCGGCTTTGTTCGAGCTGCGGTGGGCGAGTTGCAGCAGGCTGTGGACCTCGATCCAAAAGAGGCGCTCGCTTACGGCGGTGCGGCAGAAATAGACTATTACGAAGGCCGGCCAAAGGAATCGCGCACGAAGGCCTATTACGCTCATAACCTCGATCCTGAAGAACCTGATTACCTGGTCACCTACGCTCGATCTTCGTCGAGACTCGAGGATTTCAAGGAAGCCGCCGATGCCTATGAGCTGTTTCTAGAGATTTCACCTCCGAGCGACGCCGATCGGCGCGACAGAGTTCGCGGACTGATTCAATTCTACCGGCAGCTCGCCGGGCTGAGGGTCCACCAGGTAGGCGGCCCCTCCGTTACTGAGGTTCCATTTCAACTTGGAAGCGACCGGCGGCCCTATGTGCGAGTGAAGCTCAACGGGCGCGACTCGATTTTCGTGATAGACACTGGGTCCGGGTTCACTGTGATCTCGAAAGATGCTGCGAAGCGCTTTGGAGTTACTGAGATCGCAAGGGGCGGCAAGTCTCAAGGTGTCGGCGGCAGTGGTAAGTTCCAGATTGTGTACGGGCTCATCAAGTCTCTTCAGATCGGCGAGGCAAAGGTGAGGATGATTCCGTGCTTCGTCCGCCCGTTTCACGGAGACAGGGATCGCCCCGCTGAGGAGACAGCCGACGGTTTCATAGGTTTGTCCGTCCTGTCGCACTTCCTGACTGAGTTGGACTACAAGGGAGCGCGCATGCGCCTGGACCGAAGAGAGAATAACTCGGCGCCCATAATGGCCGCGCCGGGCGTGACCCTGATCCCTTTTCGCACGACACAAAACGGACTGATCAGCGTTGAAACCGAGTTTGACGGCAACCCGTTCGTCAACGCCATACTTGATTCGGGCGCCAGCTCCACGGTTATTTCCGTGGCCGCAGTCGAGCGGCTCAACATGGGCGATCAGATTATCAAGGGTCAGACCACCAGCGTCATTGGCGCTGCGGGCGTTACCGAGAATGTCCGGATGCTCTTTATTCGCAACTGCCGGGTAGCGGACCAACTGCAGAGCAATCTTCGCGCGCTAGTACTGGATTTCGGCGCGATCAACGAGACATCAGGCTTCGAGCAGAGTGGCATACTTGGCGGCGACTTCCTGCGCCACTTCAGACTCACCATTGACTTCAATCGCGCGCTGCTTGCGCTTCAACCACACACACCTCCGGTGACCAAGCAGTAAGGAGGTAGCATAGACTTTAGTCTGTGTTCCGCGGCCGGGTCATCAGATCAACCGCACAGACTAAAGTCTATGGTGCGTCCCTGTGGTAGAATTATCGCGCGGTCATGAAGAAAAGCTTATATCTTGAGACATCGGTCGTCGGCGCCTATCTGGACAACGGCGAACCGTTCCGCCGCGACTTGACGATCCGGTGGTGGGAGCACGAGCTTGCTGATTACGCGCCGTACATTTCGCCGCTGGTCGTCCGCGAGCTCGAACGGACCGAAGAGCCGCGCCGGGCAGCGTATTTGAATTTGATACGTAACGTGCCGATGTTCGAGATCAGCGAGGAAGCCGCGATACTGGCTGAAGGCTACGTATCACGCGGGATATTTCATCGCAAGTACATAGCTGATGCGCTGCACGTGGCGATTGCGTCAGTGAACAAAGCTGACTTGCTGGTGACCTGGGATTTCGGCTATATCGCGAACGTGCACCGGCAATCGCGAGTGCAATTGTTCAACACGATCGCCGGGTTCTTTGTGCCGATGATCGTGACACCCGAGTTCTTGATTAGCGCGGAGTTTTGAGAAGTGATGCGTGAAGCGTGACGGTGTTCTTTTCCGGTCACGCATCACGCATCACGCATCACTCTTATGTATCGAAAGCCGAGATTTCTGGAAGAGCTTCACGCCATTCGCGAAGAGATGTCGCGCGAGTGCGATTACGACGTCGACTTGTTCGCGGAGATGGTGCGCTCGGGCCAGCGGCCCCGATACGGGCCCTCCCGCAACGTTCGCGGCGTGCGATCGCGCGCGCCCGGTGCTGAGAAACGCGACGAACCGACTCGCTCAGGTCAAGGTAATGATTAAACAATTGAAAGCAACATCGCTGGCACTGCTTGCGCTTATGGCAGCAGGCTCCTCACTATCCGCGCACGCTCATTCAGACAGAGGTCCGGCCCCGCTTGCCGCGGACCGTTCAGCAGGCCAGTCGCCGGCGCCTCAGGGCAAGACTGTTGTGCTCGACGTTCCGACGATCGCCGAGCGAGTCAACGAAGTGGTTGTCAACGTGCGCTCCAGTTCCGAGGGCGGCGAGAACCTCGGCAGCGGTTTTATCATCGACCAGCGTGGGTTGATTGCTACTAATTTTCACCTTATCTCGAATGCCGAGCCGCGCCGCGGTTCGGGCCAGCGCGGCCCTGAACCGAAAGGCGCCCCGAAACTGGTCAATAGCGTCACGGTCACGCTCCACGATGGGCGCCAGTTCCCGGCGTCGATCAAAGGCTACGATGAAGCGACCGACATCGCTCTGCTCGAGATCGTTCCGAACGGCGCGCAGTTGCCGGTGGCCGATCTGGGCGACAGCGATTCACTGCGTGTAGGTGAATGGGTCATAGCGATCGGCAATCCGCTGGGACTCGATCACACGGTGACGCTCGGGATCGTGAGTGCGAAGGGACGGACTGGGTTTGGCGGACAGTTTGACGACTTTCTTCAGACAGACGCCGCGATAAACCCTGGCAATTCAGGCGGCCCGCTCCTGAATGCGCAGGGAAAGATCGTAGGCATCAACACGCTGGTTCTGGAGCGCACTCAGGGGTTGAGCTTCGCGATTCCGATCAACACGCTGAAATCGGTTTTGTCGCAACTGATCGACCGCGGGCGGGTGATGCGCGGGTTCCTTGGCGTCGAGACCCAGGACATCGATGCTGATATCCGAGGGCTGTTGAAACTCGCGCCGGACTCGCGGGGCGTGCGCGTAGTCCGGGCCGAGCGAGCCACACCCGCCGCCCGCGCCGGTTTGCGGAAGGACGATCTGATCACCACCGTCGACGGCCAATCAATCACGTCGGCAGTCCAGTTCAATCGAATCATCGCCAGCAAGCCTCCGGGGACGAAGGTCGCCATTCGAATCCTGCGCGACGGGCGCGAGTACACGCTGAATGCCGAGATTGGTGAAGAGACCAAGAAATGATTCCGTGATAGTGACCGAACGGTTCCGTGGTCACGCATCACGGTTCACGCATCACGCACCACGTTCCTCCCTGCCATGAGTAAGCCAATCGCCGAAGAACCTCTCGAACCAGAACCCGCAGACGGCGCTGTGATGGCCGAATTGTTTGAGGCCATCGGTTTTGAAGTCGCCGACGAGCATTCGTACAACCTGCTGGTTGAATACGTCGAGACCAACGGCCAGCGGACTCGGACGCAGCGCGGAGAAGCTGCGCTGCACGGCAGATGTTGGAAGCTCGGCGACGGGCTGGAGGTCTGGTCGATACTCTACGAACGCGGGGCTGACCTTTATTATGCCGATTGCCGTCCCGCCTTTCGGAGCCGCTATGTTCGCACCATTCTTCCGTGGGAGCTTGTCGAGTACGACGAAGACGGTGAAGCGATAGTGCGCGGCGGCGTGCCGGGAGCGCCCGAGGTCGTCTTCGAGCTTCAAAATCTTACCGAGCTTGGTGACGCCGTCTTCCGCGAGTCGCACTTGCACGTTGCGCTGGCAGGGATCGCTTA
>JBGQGO010000147.1:0-11022 GCA_041497455.1 Blastocatellia bacterium
GGCTCCGGGATCTTCGTGTTGCCTGCAACAGTCGCGGCGCTGCTCGGACCTGCAAGCCCTGTCGCGTACATCGTCGCGGCGTTTCTGATCGCCCTGATCGTTCTGTGCTTCGCCGAAGCAGGAAGCATGTTCGAGCAAACAGGCGGGCCCTACCTGTATGCGCGCGAAGCATTCGGGAGCTTTGTCGGATTGGAAGTCGGCTGGATGTTTCTGCTCTCGAGACTGGCTGCGGCGTCCGCAATCGCCAACGCATTCACACTCTATCTGGGGTACTTCTGGCCGGCGATGGCAAGTGGCATCGGGCGAGCGATAGCCCTGACAGTGCTGCTGTGGGGCCTGGGACTGCTGAATCTGGTGGGCGTCCAGTACGGCGCGTGGGCGGTGAACCTGCTGACTATCGTCAAGCTGGTTCCGCTCTTGTTGTTCGCCGGCGTCGGTTTGTTCTTCGTCGATAGCAGCCGCTACCAGATACTCGCGCTTCCTGACCTGACGTCTCTTCGACAGGCGAGCCTCGCATTGATCTTCGCGTTCGGCGGGTTCGAGAACGCGTCGGTGCCGACCGAAGAGGTCAAGAACCCTACTCGCAATCTTCCGATCGCTTTGATCGTTTCGATTGCGTTGACGGCTTTGCTGTACATCGCAATTCAGATCGTCGCGTTGGGAACGCTGCCTGGGCTGGCGAACGACGCAACGCCGCTGGCTTCCGCGGGACGAATGTTCCTTGGTCCGGCGGGCGCCGCGATAATAACGGTGGGCGCCGTGCTTTCTACAACAGGCAGCAACAGCGCTCTGGCTCTGGTCGGGCCTCGCATTTTGTATGCGCTTGCCGAGGGTGGCCAGTTGCCGCGCGCTCTTGCTCGAGTGCATCCGCGCTATCGCACGCCTCATATCGCAGTGATCGTATTCGCACTGGCGGCGTGGGTGATCGCACTGTACGGAAGCTTCGCTCAGCTTGTGACGGTCAGCGCGATCGCTCGTCTGCTTTTCAGCGCGACTACTTGTCTCGCAGTCCCGGTGCTGAGGCGAAAGATGCCGAACGCAAAGCGGACATTCAGAGTTCCGGGCGGCGTGGTCATCCCCGCTCTTGCGGCAGTGATTTCGATATGGTTGCTGACTGGAATGAACAAGGCTCAAGCGATCGCGGGCGGCGTGGCGTTGTTGCTGGGAGTCGTGCTGTATTTGTTCTTTAGACGGCCTTCGCCCCGAATCGCAGCTTGAGGGTTGTGTCGAGCTTATTTCTTCAAGAACCGCTCGACGCCACGTTTGCAGTCTTCGGTCATCCGGGTGATCGCGTTCAACTGGATGCCAGCCTCAATCGCCGTCTCGAAGGTCATGCCGTCCATGTGATAGAGCAGGTTCTTAGCGAGGTTCACAGCAGAAGCTGACTTTGCCGCCATCTGCGCAATGTAAGCCTCGACCTCCGCGTCGAAATGCTCGTCGGGGAAGATGCGGTTGATCATGCCGATCTCGGCTGCCACGCTCGCGCTTATGATCTCGCCGCGTGTGATCAGCTCGAACGCGCGCTTCTCCGACACTGACCGCCGCAGGATCGCCATGACCATCGCGGGTATGAAACCGATGTTGACTTCCGGATAGCCGAACTGCGACGACTCAGTCGCAAGTATGATGTCGCAAGCAGTCGCCAAGCCGCAGCCGCCGGCAAGCGCGCGGCCTCGCACCGCCGCGATGATAGGACGCGGGTGGCGGCGCATCTCGACGAACATCTCGCCCATGACTCGCGCGCTGGCCATGCTCTCCTCAACGCCGGCTTCGCTGACGCGTTGGAGTGAAGCGAGGTCGGCACCCGAACAGAAATCCTTACCGGCGCCGGTGAGCAGTACCACTCGCACGCGATTGTCGCGGCCTGCAGCTCGAAGCGCATCCGCGAACTCCGCGACTATTTCGTCATCAAGCGCGTTGCGCTTGTCCGGCCGGTTGAGCGTTATTCGAGCGACCGCCTGGTCAACCGAGTAGATGATCTTTTGGTAATCCGACATGGGTTGGTTCTCTTGATGTCCCTTTGAGCAATAACCATCGTTAGCCTTCCGCATTCGAACTGCCGAAGAGTAGCGCCGATGCTTCGCCTGATCAAGTCGAGCCCGCCATAGCGGCGTGCCGGCTCGTTCCCGAGGTTTCCCGATTTGAGTGCGAGTATTCGGAGAAAACCGCAAGCGGGCAATAAGAAGCGCCCGGTTCCACTCACCTTTCGCAGCGAGTGGAACCCGGCGCGTGTGACAACGACTCTGGCTGTTTGCTTAGTAGCGCTGCAGATTGAGGATCGCCTGCAATACGCTGGTTACGAGGTTGAACACGCCGTTCTGGTATGTGCCGTACCGGGTGCGGCCGTAGTAACCGTCCTCATAGCCGCGCCGGAAGCCCTCGCGGAAGTAGTAGCGGTACTCGTTCAAATCAACGTAGTACCCGTTATACCCGTAGGTCGCGTCCAGATAGGCGTAGGCATTGCGGTAGTCAGAGCGCCAACGGTCCTCCCGGTCCGATTGCCCTGCACGCACGCCTTCCTCGTAACCCAGGTTCACGGCCTGCCGGAGCATATCGGCGCCGTACTGATTCGCCTGGTAATATCTACCACCGCGATAGTAGCGATAGCTGTAAGGCGAATAGGAGAAAGGCTGGGCGTTCCGGAGACGCAGTTGGTCCTGACGCAGTCGTTCCAGGTACTGCTGCTGGAATCGGTAGTGCGCCATCCGCCGCTGTCGCTGGAGCTCCTGTTGTCGTTCCAGCGCACGGCGCTGCTGTTCGCGCTCCTGACGGTTGTACTCGGCGAGACGCTGCTGGTGACGGCGCTGCTGCTCCGATTGCTGTTGCTGCGCCAGTCGTTGCTGCTGTTGTTCCTGCTGTTGCCGCTGCTGCTCGTGCCCGCTTTGTTTCTGAGCCTGTCGTTGCTGTTGTTGCTGCTGCTGCACGCGCTGTTGCTCCTGCTGACGCTGCTGCTTTTCAGCTTCTCGCTGCTGTTGCTGACGCTGCTGCTCTTGCTGCAGCCGTTCCTGCTCTTGTTGCCGCTGCTTCCTCTCGGCCTGTCGCTGTTGCTGTTGTTGCTGCTCCTGTTGCTGCTGCACGCGCTGTTGCTCCTGTTGACGCTGCTGCTTCTCAGCTTGCCGCTGCTGTTGCTGTCGCTGCTGCTCTTGCTGTTGCTGCTGTTCTTGCTGCTGTTGCTGTTCCTTCCGCTTCTGCTTCTCGGCTTGCTGTTGTTGCTCCTGCTTTTGCTGCTCCTGTTGCTGCTGCTGCTTCCGAGCCTGTTTTTCCTTTTGCTTTTGTTCCTGCCGTTGCTGCTCCTCTGGAGTTGGTTGCTGGGCGCTGGCTGGTATTCCTGTCCCCAGCAGCAATGCTGCGCCGATGACGAGAGCTGCAACGTTTCGGTTGAAGAATCCGATTTTCATGTAAAACATATTGAGCACCTCCCAATGCTGATTGAATAACCTCATACAAGTTGATTCCGATAATGTGCCTGCACGTTGCATTCCGCCTGGCGCGATTGAGCTTAGGTGAGTTTCTGAATCAATCAGGACGATTGGCAGTCGACGATTTCGGACACTCGTAGACGCTATGGGTTCTAGCGGAGTTAGCGGCAAGCGTGCTAGTCCCGTTAGACATCCTGTTTTCGGCGTCGCTGTGTTTGCTTGGGATTATCCGCGGCATCATTGCGTTCGAACCCATCTAGAGTCCTGCCGGGAAAAGGCATATATTTAAGCCTGACCCGGCCGGCCAGTCGCGGTAGCGTCCGCCGGCCGGCCGAATCACGCTCGCTAACGCTCTCGGTACTGAGCTATAAAGAACAAGGATCAAATATGAAGGCCTAACTATGAAAGCGATTCTCTCATTTGCCGTCATGGGACTCTTGACGATCAACGCTCCACTTTTTGCCCAGCGAACTCAACGTCCGAAGCCAACGCCTAACAGGCCGTCGCAGCCTCCAACGCAACGTAAACCGCAAGCTTCGCAACCGGCGCCGGCTGTCGACAGGCCCGAGTTGGTGCTCCAGAGCGGGCACTCGGATAACGTCCGCGCGGTTGCATTCAGCCCCGACGGCAAGATCGTGGCTTCGGCCAGCTCGGATAAGACGATTCGATTGTGGGAAGTTGAGACCGGCCAAATGCTTCGCGTTCTCGATCAGCATCGAGACAGCGTAACGTCAATAGCCTTCAGCCCTGACGGAAAAACCATTGCTTCCGGGAGCCTCGATAAAACCGTCGCGATCTGTGACATCAAGACCGGGCGGCTCGTTCGCACGCTTGCGGATCACGACGATGAAGTGAACGCGGTGGCGTTCAGTCCGGATGGCAAAACAATCGCCTCCGGTAGCCGCGATGCGACGATCAATCTCTGGAACGCGGCCACCGGCGAGGTGATCCATACGATCGAAGTGCCGGGTTCTGAATTTCGCACAGTCGCCTTCAGTCGCGACGGAAAGATTCTGGCGTCGGGAAGCTCGGACAAAACTGTCAGACTATGGCAGGTGAGTGACGCTCATCTGATCCGCGCTCTGGAGGGCCACTCAGCCGCCATACATTCTGTCGCGTTCGGCCCACTAGGAGAAGCCGGGCAACTCCTCGCTTCCGCCGGGGACGACAAGGTCATCAAGATCTGGAATGCCGAGAGCGGGGTTCTAATCCGCACCCTCCAGGGGCATTTGGGGATTGTTACTTCCGCCGCCTTCAGTCAGGACGCCAAACTCCTTTTTTCTTCAAGTCAGGATAAGACGATCAGGGTCTGGGATCTTCAAAGCGGCAACACCGTACGCAAGATCGAGAGCGCAACGGCGCCGATCACCGCCCTGGCTCTCGACCTTGATGGGAACACCATCGCCGCCGGCAGTTGGACCGGGATAATTCTCTCCAACGGAGCCACCGGCAAGTGGATTCGCACCCTCGAAGGCCGCTTATCCAACGTCCGCGCAGTCGCCTTTAGCCCGGACGGCAAAACGCTGGCTGCCGCAGCCAGGAACAGCGTGAAAATTTGGGACGGGCGCTCCGGTGGATTGATACATACCTTGCAGGGGCATTCGTCTCAGGTCAATGCCGTGGCCTTCAGCGGGGACGGAAAGAAACTCGCTTCGGCCAGCGCGGATAAAACTATCAAGCTCTGGGATGTGGCGAGCACCAGGCCGATCCGCGATTTTACTGGGCACATTTCCAATGTCACCGCGCTCGCCTTTAGCCCCGATGGCCGGCTCATAGCTTCTGGCAGCGTTGATAAGACCGTCAGGTTATGGGACGTCGAGACTGGCAGGTCTCGAACGCTGGAAGGACACTACACTCTTATCAGCGCGCTCGCTTTTTCTCCCAACGGCAAAACCATCGCATCCGGAAGCTATGACAATTCGATCAAGCTCTGGGACGTCGAGAGCGGCAAAACGGTCTACACTCTTACGGGGCACATTTCCGAGGTAACCGGTATTGCCTTCAACCCCGGCGGTACAATGCTGGCTTCTTCCAGCCGCGACAAGACCATCAAGCTGTGGGACACCCAGACCGGTAAACTGATCCGCACCCTTGAAGGCCACGCCGCCGACGTTTTTGCAGTCGCGTTCAAGCCGGACGGAACGGTGTTGGTTTCGGGAGGCTATGACAAAACGCTGCGGCTCTGGGACCCGAACACCGGCCAACCGATTCGCACTCTGGAAGGTCATTCCAGCCCGGTGATCGCCGTAGCCTTCAGCCCGGACGGCAAATTCATTGTTTCGGGTAGCGAGGATGCGAGCGCTAAGATTTGGTCGCCCGATCAGTCGCAGCCTCTCTGCACGCTGGTGAGTTTCAACGAGGGAGCAGATTGGTTGGCTGTCACACCCGAGGGTCTGTTTGACGGCTCCCCCGAAGCGTGGAAATCGATTCTTTGGCGTTTTGCCGCTAATATCTTCGATGTGAGGCCGGTCGAAATCTTCTTCAACGAGTTTTACTACGCTGGTCTGCTTGCGGATGTTCTGGCGGGCAAAAAACCCCCAGCCGCTCAAAGCATCGCGCAAGTCGATCGCCGCCAGCCTCAGGTGAAACTCGCCTTGGTTGACGATAGCCTGAACGCAACCCGGCCTATCGCTTCGCGAAAGATCAAGATCAGAGTGCAGGTCGCAGAAGCGCTACCGGATTCAACTCATCGCACAGGTAGCGGCGCGCGCGACGTGAGACTGTTCAGAAACGGCGCGCTTATAAAGGCATGGCGCGGCGACGTGCTTAACTCGCAGCCAAACGCGACGCTCGAAGAAACTATCTCAATCGTCGCGGGCGAGAACGCGCTCACCGCTTACGCCTTCAATCGAGACAACATAAAAAGCGCGGACGCCACGCTTCTGCTGAAGGGAAGCGACAGTCTGAAGCGCAAAGGCGTCGCGTACGTGGTGATAGCCGGCGTCAATGAATACGCGAATTCGCAATACAACCTCAAGTATGCAGTCGCTGACGCGCAAACGTTTGGCGAGACGTTGCGACTGGCACAAAGCAAACTGGCGAACTTCTCGCGCGTTGAGCTGATCCCGCTCTTTAATAAGGATGCAACCAGAGCGAACATTTTGGCTGCGCTCAACCGGCTTGCGGGAAATGACGGTGAAACGCCGCCGAACATGCCGGCTGTGTTGAATCGAATCAAACCTGCTGAACCTGAAGACGCGGTAGTCGTCTACTTCGCCGGCCACGGCACCGCGCAAAAGCAAAGGTTCTATTTGATACCCCATGACCTTGGCTATGCCGGGCCTCTGGATGGACTGGACGAGGCGGGTCTGAGCTCGCTGCTCGCGCACAGCATTTCGGACCGGGAACTCGAGCAGGCTTTCGAGCACATAGACGCGAGCGGGCTGCTCCTGGTGATCGATGCCTGCAATAGCGGGCAGGCTTTGGAATCCGAGGAGAAGCGGCGCGGCCCGATGAACTCAAAAGGACTCGCGCAGCTCGCGTACGAAAAAGGAATCTATGTTCTTACGGCAGCGCAAGGCTATCAAGCGGCTTTGGAAGCGGAAAACCTGGGACATGGTTTTTTGACTTATGCTCTTGTCGAGGATGGTCTGAAGAACGCGGCAGCCGACAGCGACAAAGATCAAACAATTTTGATACGCGAATGGCTGGACTACGCCGTGGACAAAGTGCCGGAGATGCAAACGGCTGCATTGCAGGGACCGCGAGGGCTGAAAATCGCATTCGTCCAAGGGGAAGAAAAAGTTTCTGATCCGACGAAACGGAATGTGCAGCGGCCTCGCGTGTTCTATCGCCGCGAGGTAGAGCCTCAGCCTTTGGTTGTAGAGAAAGTGTCCGGGAAAAATAGATAGCGCGCACTGACTTCGGTCCTCTGCCGGCTGGGACCCTGAACGGCGACTGGATAATGACATTCAACGCGAGGTCCGGCAAATTTCAGTTTGTCGCTCGCTCGCGCAAACGGCTCAAACCCAAAACCGCGACAAACTGAAGTTTGTCGGACATTTCAAAGGAGTCATACATGAACGAATTGGTTTTACTAACTCGCGAAGGCGAGATTGCAATCATCACCGTAAACAACCCGCCAGTGAATGCGCTCAGCCCGGGCGTGCCCGAAGGAATCGGCGATGCGATTGCCGAAGCTGCGCGGGACGACTCGGTCAAAGGAGTCATCTTGATAGGAGGGGGCCGGACTTTCATTGCCGGCGCCGATATCAAGGAGTTCGGGAAGGTTACTTCCGGTGAGAAAGGCCGGGGCACCCTGCTGCCTTTGCTGCTGGCCATTGAAGATTGCCCGAAGCCCACGGTGGCCGCGATTCACGGAACCGCGTTTGGCGGCGGACTTGAAGTAGCCATGGCTTTTCACTATCGCGTCGCCGCCCCTTCCGCGCAGGTCGGACAACCGGAGGTCAAACTCGGGATCATTCCAGGAGCTGCCGGCACGCAACGTCTGCCTCGTCTTGCCGGCGTCGCGAAGGCCGTCGAGATGTGCGCTTTCGGGGAACCGGTCAAGGCAAGCGAAGCGCTCAAGGTAGGAATCATCGACCAGATTGTTGAAGGCGATTTGCTCCAAGGCGCGGTGGCGTTCGTCCGCGTACTGCTCGCCAAAGGCGAAGGCCCGCGCAAGACCCGTGAACGCGGCGACAAGCTTGGCGACGCCGAGACCAACGCTGCGATCTTCGAAAACGCTCGCGCGCAAGCCAAAAAAACAAAGCGCGGAATGATCGCGCCGCTCGCCGCTATCGACGCGGCCGAGGCGGCGACCAAGCTCCCGTTTGACGAAGGTTGCCAGCGCGAAGCCGAACTCTTCAAGGAGTGTCTCTTCTCCGATCAGTCCAAGGCGATGATCCACGTCTTCTTCGGTGAGCGCGAAGTCGCGAAGATTCCCGGCTTGCCAAAAGAAACCAAGACGCTGGAGATTCGCAAAGCCGCGGCCGTCGGCGCCGGCACGATGGGCGGCGGCATCGCGATGAACTACGCCAACGCAGGCATACCGGTGCTGCTGAAAGAAACCTCACAAGAGTTTCTCGATCGCGGTCTGGCGACCATCAAGAAGAACTACTCCAACTCCGTGAAGAAGGGCCGCTTCAGCCAGGAAGTTATGGATCAGCGGATGGCGTTAATCACGCCGACGCTGACCTACGACGGGTTTGAAGAAGCCGACATCGTAACCGAAGCTGTCTTCGAAGGCATGGAGTTGAAGAAGCAAGTCTTCGGCGAGCTAGACAAGATCTGCAAGCCGGACGCGGTGCTTGCCTCGAACACCTCGACGCTCAACATCGACGAGATCGCGTCTGCGACTTCGCGTCCGGAGTGGGTGATCGGCCATCACTACTTCAGCCCCGCGAACGTGATGCGCCTGCTCGAGATGGTCCGCGGCAAAGCGACCAGCGATGTTGTAATCGCAACGTCGATGGCGCTTTCGAGGCGGTTGAAAAAGGTCGGCGTGCTTGTCGGCAACTGCCGCGGGTTTGTCGGCAATCGCATGCTTGCGCCTTACGGCCGCGAAGCGCAGTTCCTGGTCGAGGAAGGCGCGCTGCCTCAGGACGTGGACGGCGCGATCTTCGATTTCGGTTTCGCAATGGGACCGCTTGCGATGGGGGACCTCGCCGGGTTGGACGTCGGCTGGCGCATACGCAAAGAGTTTAAGCACCTCGAGAAGCCCGGCGTCCGGCAGCCGGCTTTCGCCGATCGCTTGTGTGAGATGGGTCGCTTCGGTCAGAAGACAGGCGCGGGCTGGTATCGCTATGATGAAAACAGGAATCGCATCCCGGATCCCGAAGTCGAGAAACTGATCGAGCAGGCCGCCGAAGAAGCCGGCATAAAGCGCCGCAAGATCACGCCCGAAGAGATCATCGAGCGAACGCAGTACGCGTTGATCAACGAAGGCGCGAAGATTCTGGAAGAAGGCATCGCGATGCGCGCCGTGGACATTGATATCATCTACCTCAACGGCTACGGCTACCCGGCGTGGCGCGGCGGCCCGATGTGGTACGCGAACACGGTCGGTCTTAAGAAGGTGTACGATCGCGTCTGCGAATTCCACGAACAACACGGCGAGCTATGGGAGCCAGCGGCGCTGCTGAAGACGCTCGCTGAGCAAGGCAAGACCTTCGCGGACTTCGACAAGGGGAAGATAACCGCCGCTGCATAGCAGGCTGATGAAGAGGGGAATTGGACAGCTCTCACGCCGGATGCCGACAATCCCACCAACGCAGTTGGTGGTGCGTTCATACTCGGCCTACGGCAGCGTCGCCTTGGACGGTTCCCCTGTTTCCTCTCTCGCGCGCCCCTCGCGGCGCGAGGGGCGCGCGAGAGAGGAAACCGAAAGGACGGGCCGCCTTTCCGTAGGCCGAGTATGAACAATCCCCCAACTGCGTTGGGGGTATTAATGAAAGGACGATCTATGAGAGAAGCAGTAGTAGTGGCAAGTTCGCGAACGCCGCTGGCGAAATCGTTTCGCGGTTCATTCAATCTGACGCGCCCCGATGATCTGGCGGCGCATTGCATCAACGACGTATTGCGCAAGACGCCGCAACTTAATCCGGCCGAAATCGAAGACGTGATCCTGGGCTGTGGCCAGCCTCACGGCGTAGCAGGGACGAACGTCGCTCGCGTGGCGACGATCCGGGCCGGGCTGCCCGTGTCGGTGGCCGCAACGACGGTCAATCGTTTCTGTTCTTCAGGTTTGCAATCGGTCGCGATGGCCGCTTACCAAATCATCAACGAAGGCGCCGAGGCCGCGATCGGCGGCGGCGTCGAGAGCGTCACGATGATGTCGCGCGATAACCATCCGAACGAGTGGGTCCTTGAGCACAAGCCGGGCATCTACATGGTCATGGGCGACACCGCCGAAGTCGTCGCCAAACGATACAAGGTCAGCCGCGAAGCGCAAGACATCTATTCGCTGTCGAGTCAGCAACGCACCGCGCGGGCTCAGGACTCAGGATTCTTCAAAGAAGAGCTCGCGCCGATGAAAGTCACTCGCGCGATTGTTGACAAGAAGACTGGTGAGATCGTCGGCAAGGAAGAGCACGTCTGTGATCGCGACGAGTGCAACCGGCCTGACACTACGCTCGAAGGGCTGGCTGCGTTGAAGCCGCACTTCGATCAGACAAGCGGCCAGGGCACGGTGACCGCCGGCAACACTTCACAGTTGTCGGACGGCGCGTCGGCCACTCTGCTCATGTCAGCCGAGCGGGCCAAAGCGTTGGGCGTAACACCCAAGCTGATCTTCCGGGGCTTTGCAGTCGCAGGTTGCGAGCCGGATGAGATGGGAATCGGACCGATGTTCGCGGTGCCGAAACTGCTCAAGCGCCACGGGCTCACGGTTGCCGACATCGATGTGTGGGAGCTGAACGAAGCGTTCGCCGTCCAAGTGGTCTACTGTCGCGATCGACTGGGGATTGACCCGGCGAAGCTCAACGTCAACGGTGGCTCGATCTCGATCGGCCATCCGTTCGGGATGACCGGCTCGCGGATGGTTGGGACGATAGCCAACGAGATGCTGCGGCGCAAAGCAAAGTACGGCGTAGTGACGATGTGCATCGGCGGCGGCCAAGGCGCAGCGGGCTTGTTCGAAGCGTGCAACTAGGCACACATGGAA
>JBGQGO010000148.1:0-10927 GCA_041497455.1 Blastocatellia bacterium
CTCGACCAACTCGAGCAGCCGGATGCGAACCCGGTCCGCGGTCGTGCATCGTGCGCGCAGATCGGAGATGAACATGGCCGGCGCGCGGAGCCCGTATACCGAATACATTTCGAGAAAGTCGTTGCGAAGCTCGAAGTTCTCACCGATCTTGATGGGCGGCATGTTCAGGCCTTCTTCGAATCGCGAGCGGGCGCTGACCGGCATGCCGCCCGGCTCGATCGCGCCTGTCTCGGTCGTGTGGAGCGCCGCCGTCGCCCACGCCAGCAGCGTGCCCTCGTGAAAGATTGGCATGAGCGCGACCTGATCCGGATTGTGAATGCCGCCGTAGAGAGCATCGTTGGTGTACCAGATGTCGCCCTCGCGGATTCCCGGGTTCCGCGAGTAGTACTTGCGAATGAACTTGATGACGATCGGCTGGATGATGGCGTGCAGATAGGTCCCACAAGATCCGTTGATCAGGTCTCCGTTCGCGGTGAAGATCGCGACCATCGAGTCTCCGGAGACGCCGAAGTAGCTTCGCGACGAGCGCACGAAAACTTCCATCGCCTCGTCCAGAATGTCGTTAGTGATTTGCACGCCGATCTCGTAGTCGCCCTGAAGGACTTTAGCGGCGCAATCTTTTTCGTAAGGGGTCGCCGGGGCAGGCTTGAGCCAGTCGAGCTTTTCTGCCAGTGTGGGAATGGGCATATGTCTCCTTAGAATGCTGCGGGCGGCTTATCTTACCAGGATGCCGAGCCCCTGTTCATCAATCGAAAAATGCATGGCCGGCGGCACGACCACTGTCGTGTATTCTCCTTCGAGGATGGCAGGGCCGTCCACCACGTTGCCGGGGCGCAACGATTCATAGGTAAAGATGGGCGTCAATCGGTAATCGTTCGCTTCCGCCCAATACACTGGGCGCTCACCCTTCCGAGCCGCGGCGGGGTCGTGCCCTTCGAGCGCCATCTTGGGTAGAGAGGCTTTTTGTGTCGGCACGATCGCCTTCAGGATGAAGCTCTCGACGAAGATACCGCCTTCCGGATTGACGACGAACGGACTAAACGCTTCGCTGAACTCCTTGTTGAAGGCATCGCAGACGGCCTGAACGTCTTTCGGAGTCTGGAGAGAGAGGCGCGGCGAGAGGGCCCTCTTCACGTGGAACTGGCCTCCGTAAAGCATGTCCAGCTCCAAGACAAACGCCGCCTCGTTCAGATCCAGGCCGTCTCCGGCCAGATCTCTCCGGGCCTGCGCCACAAGACCTTCCACCGCTTCGTTGAAGGCGGCATAATCCTCGGTGAGCTGCTGGACGACCGGTGTCATGAGCGTGAGTTTCTTGGATATTTCATACACGTGCATGATGTCCATAGTCGATGAGCCATAGGCGCAGAACACCGGAGAAAACGGAAATGTCACCGCCTTCTTGATATCGCCCATGAAACCTTCGGCATGCGTGGCGCCTGCGCCGCCTCCGACAAACAGGATGAATTCGTCCGGGCTGTATCCGCGCAGATGAACTTCCTTCATGATAGCGGAGGCCATGTTGCCGTTCACGATCTTGCGAATGATGGCGGCCGCCTCCTCGACGCTGATGCCGAGTGGTTTCGCGATCTTCTCGCGAACCGCCTGGATCGAGCGGTTCTTATCGAGCCCCATCCGGCCCCCGGAGTAGTAGTCGGGGTTGATGTAACCCAACAGCACGTCGGCGTCCGTCACCGTCGGCTCTGTCCCGCCAAGGTTGAAGCAGGCGGGGCCCGGCATAGAACCGGCGCTGCGCGGGCCGACTTGCACTCGATTCTGAAGCAGCTTGTTCACCGACGCGATGGAGCCGCCGCCGGCGCCGACCGACAGCGTCTTAATCATCGTGATCCCGACCATCCATCGGTCGATGATCGGGCGAAAATCGTAGCTGCGGACGCTGTCCTTGACCACCAGGCCAACGTCGAAGCTCGTGCCACCCATGTCCGTCATGACTACATTATGGTAGCCGAGCGACCTGGCAAGGTGATGGGCGCCCATCAAGCCGGACACCGGTCCGCTGTTGAACGTGCGGCTGGCGCTGGTCCGGAATACTTCGGCGATACCGCCGGAACTCTGGATCATCAGCAGCGGCTTCTTGTAACCTCTTTCGCGTAGCTTGTCCCACATGGCGGAGAGTTCGATCTGCATGGAGCGATGGAGATAGGCATCAAGGATCGCGGCGAGGGTTCTCTCGTATTCGCCGAGTTTCCCAACCACCTGTCCCCCGAGAACGACCGGCAGGTAGCCGATGTGAAATTCTTTGTACTCGTCGCGGATGATCTCCTTTACACGCCGTTCGTGAATGGGATTGAGAAAACCCCAGAGAAGAGAAACGACAAACCCGCGCGCGCCGCGAGTGACCAGGTAGCGGACCTTCTCTCGGACGTCATTCTCATCGATCGGCCGGATGATCTTCCCGCGGGAGTCGATGCGCTCCTTGACCCCTACAATCATGTCCCGAGGAATGAGCGGATCCGGTTTCTTTTGCACAGCCAGGTTTCTCCTCTCGGCGACCCGCGTGCCGTCAATCCACTGTGCGCCGCGGCCGATAAGCACGACATCTTCGTGGCCTTCTGTAGTGATCAACCCCAGGCGCGGGCCCTTCTTTTCGATCAGCCGGTTCATCGCGATGGTCGTGGAATAGCGGATCATGTCGATGACCGGCAGCAGCTCTTCCATTTTGAGGCCGACCGCGCGGGCGCCTTCCTCGATCGCGCGCGAAAAGCAGACGGAGAGGTCGTAGGGAGTGGTAGGGACTTTCTTGATTAGCGATTCACCGTCGAGATTGAGGACCAGATCGGTGAATGTTCCGCCCACATCGATATCAATGGAATTCATTCCACGACCTCCAGCCGCTGACTACGAATGACGAACTCGCCGTTACGCAACCTTTCCTTGAGCCGGTCCAGATCAATTTCGATGTCGTGCGTGATCGGGTGTCCTGGCGGCAAGTATTCCGTCTCTACCTGCGTGCCGCAGCCCGGGCAGTAATACTCGACGATGCGCACCCACAGCGGGTCGGGGGAAAAGTTGTACTCTCCCGAAACCAGGGGCGGATGAATCTCTCGGGGATCGCGGTCGTAGAGAAGGCAGCCCTTCTTGTAACTCTCGCGAGCGGGGCCGAGCACCCGTTCGCAGCGGTTACACATCCACTGCTCGCGCGAGATGTCCAGATCGAGATACTCCGTGATGCGAATACGGTCCTGCTGCTCCGAAGCCATTTCCTTGTCCTTGTCCCGAGTGGTTTACCTAAGCTCGCTTCGAACCCCGGCTCAGCGCGCCGTTTCCGAAGCAGTCCACAACCATCACCCAGCCTTCCGGGATAAAGTAGGTGGTGTTCACGCCCTCCAGCACCGCGCATCCCTCCACGCGATTGCCGGGTTGCAACGATTCCCAGCGATAGATCTGTGCTTCGCCTCTGCTGCTTCCCCAAAGGACCTGCCGCGTCCCTGTGCGCGCATGCGAGGATTCGGGTCGCTGCAAGGGGCGTTCGACGAGGCGGGGCTTCGACACCGCTTTCTTCGCCCGGACGCGAATGAGTTCGAGAGACATTTGTCCGCTGAGCGGCTCGCCAGGAGGCTCGAGAGCCGAGGAGAGCGCAGCCTGCAATTCCTTCGCGCTGCCCAAAGACGATTCGGAGCAGGGCGCCACGACAGAATTCCGGCCGCTCGCTGTTAGTTCGAACTCGATGGCGTAAGTTACGTTATCCGGGCTAACGCCTTCGCCGAGCAGATCCTTGACCACTTCTGCCTTCATCTCTTCGAAGGTCTGGCGAACACGAGCCGCCGAGCCCTCCGAGATAGCTACGCCCGGCAACGATCGTTCATACACATGAGAGATGTCCGAGACCGAGGAGCCGAAGGCGCTGAACACCGGGCCGAGCGAAAACACCTGGACGCGTTCGAACCCGGCTTTCTCGGCCACGCTGCACGCGAAGAGGCCGCCATTTCCTCCGTAGGCAAAGAGCGTGTACTGGGAGAAGTCCTGCTTGTGTTCCGCTTGTACGATCAGGTCCGCCACCAACTCGAACGCCTGGCCGATGATGGTCTTGCAGGCCTCCGCTGTCGAAATGTGCAACGGCTTCGCCACAAATTCTTCGATTGCCTTCCGAGCCAGTTCGCGGTCAAGCGGTTTCGTTCCGCCGAGGAAGTAGTCCGGGTTGATGAGCCCGGCGGTGACGAAAGCGTCGGTGAGCGTCGGCTGGTCTCCCCCAAGGGCGTAACAGGCGGGACCGGGATACGAGCCCATGCTTTCGGGGCCAAGTTGAATCGCCGTTTGCTGTGCGCTAACCACAGGCTTGACCGTACTGCCGCCGCCCAGAGCCATAGACCGCAAATCGGGAAGCGAGATCTCTACCGGGATGCCAAAGAAGTCGGAGGGCTTTCTGTAGACCGGCTCGCCGCCACGCAGCACGCTGACCTTCGCTGTGGTCCCTCCAATATCCATCGCGATCACGTCTTTCAGGCCATAAGCCTTCGCCATGTACGCGCTGCCATGTATGCCGAGGATCGGTCCGGACTCGAACGTGTCAATGGCCTTGGTCTTCGCGATGCCCGCAACACCGCCATTGATGTGACTCACGAGAAACGCACCTAAGTACCGCGAGGTTTCCCGAAGCTCGTCTTCCGCCTTGAACAACGTGGCTGCAAGCGCTCCGTGCGTGTACGCATTGATCAGAGCGCAATAGGTGCGGGTCTGATCATCCGCACATTTGGAGATGTCGCTCCCTGCGAGGACGGGCACGGAACCTAGAAAATGGTCTGGGTACTGTTGATCGATGGTCTGCTTAATTGAAATCTCTTGTTCGGGATGATGATGGGAGTCTTTCAAACTGACACAGATTCTGCGCACACCGCTCTCCAGCAGGGAACGGGCGCCATTCGTGATCTCGGTTTCACCAGCGGACCCATCCAGCCCGATCACGTCTTTGTCGGCCACAATCCGATTCAAAACTACGCTGCGAGGCTCTCTGCCGTACAGGTCTTTCTCGTGGCCCTGGGAGACGAGCAGCCCAATTCTGGGCCCGTGCAACTCAGCTAGCACGTTAGAAGTGATGGTTGTGGACCACCGAATGAGTTCGACGTGCTCGAGGAACTCGGCCGTGTCTGCGAAATCCAGCTTGGCCGCGCCTTGGGCCAAACAGTCAAACAGACACACCGTGAGATCGTGCGGCGTGGTATCGACCTTTACGCAGACGACGTTCTCACCATTGGCGAAAAGCCCGTCCGTCAAAGTTCCGCCGACGTCAATATCTACAGTCCACACAGGGCCCTCATCCGACAGGCGATTCGAGATTTGTCAGGAGATCTTCCGATCTCATCTTAGGCATTCGCGAGACGGCTCCTCATCGCTCCCCGTACAACTTCTTGATCAACTGCCCTTTCATTTCGAACCTGGGCAACGTTCCGGGTGGCGCCAGTTCCACCGCTGCCGGAACACTCAAGACGGACTTTATCCTGGCCTCCACCTCTCTTTTTAGCTCAGAAGGATCCGCAGAAGCATCTCCGATCTCCACAACCACTTTCAACGGAGGCTTCACTCCCGGCCCGGGTTGATCCAACACAATCTGCACTTCTCCGGAGGTCTTAGGATAAAAGCTCGCCACGACGTCCTTGACCGCCGAAGGAAAAACGTTCACCCCCAACACGATCAACATGTCGTCGGTGCGGCCGACACATCTTAGCTTGAAACTGGTCCTCCCGCACGCGCAGGAGGTCGCCAGGATCGTCACCCGATCCCGGGTTCGAAACCGTAGCAAGGGCACGCATTCGCGTTCCAGGCTTGTGTAGACGAGCTCGCCCGAGACGCCTGGCTCGATGGGCAGGCTCTCCCCGGTATCCGGATCGATGATCTCTACGAAGACGTATTCTTGCGCATTGAAGTGCATGCCCGACAGGTCAGGGCATTCGGCGAAGATTATGGGCGCCATATCGGCGTTTCCGAGACCTTCGGTCACCCGCGCACCCCATTCTTCCATCATCCTCGCGCGCACGCTCGGGATGCCCACACCAGGCTCGGCCCCGCAGACGAGCTTCTTGAGCCCCAATTCGCGCGGCTCCATCTTGGCCTCGCGGCGCACGTAATCCGCGAGGTACATCGCGTATGAGGGCGTGCAGTGCAAAGCGTTAGCCCCAAGCGCTTTCGCGATGAGCACCAGCTTCTCCGAAGCGCCAGTGCCGACGGGAACAAACGTAGCGCCAATGCGCTCGATTGCATCCTTGCAAGGCAGTCCGCCTACGAACAGAGTGAGACTCGCCGCATGAATGACGATGTCGGATGGCCGGATGCCCTGCGTGTAGAACGATCGGGCCGTGAGCTGTGTCCAGACCTCGGCGTCGCGCCGAGTCACGCCTACGAAGCTGGGGCGTCCGGTTGTTCCGGTAGAAGAATGGATGCGGATGACGCTCGTCATGCCGGCTGCCATGTGCCGTCCGAGCGGAGGGCAGGCGGCCTGGCTCTCTCGCAGCTCGTCCTTGCTGGTGAACGGAAAGCGGACCAGGTCCGGCAACGACCTGAAGTGCTCGCGGCGGACGCCTGCCTCACGGAACTTATCCTGGTAGAAGGGAGACCGCGCGAGCAAGTAATCGAGTTGCTTCCCGAGCTTCGCCTCTTGTAGCTCGCGCAGATGCGCCTGGTCCATCGTTTCAATTTCCGGGTCTAGGTATTCGTTTGGCTCCATCTGAAGGTAGCACCTTGCCTGATGGTTAGAAGATGAGCTTAGCCGCGAACTGAAACTGCCGCGGGTTGAAAACAGTCCTCGGACTACCGAACTCCGGATTGGCCGGGTCTGTGACGCCGTCTTTGTAGTGTCGCGGCACGGCTCCTATGAAGTCCGGCGCGCCATAAACGCTAGATACCTCATCGACGTTTGACCGGTTGAACAGATTAAAGGCTTCGGCGAACAACTGGAGCTTCAAGTGCTCCCTGATCTGGAAGAACCGGGACAGGCGAAGGTCGACCGACACCAGCTTGTCGCCATAATACGTATTCCTCGCCGCCAGCCCGACACGGTCCGTCACTGGATTGGTGTCGTTGTTTGCATCAAACCCGGCGAATATGGTGAAAGGGCGTCCCGACTGAGCGTTGATGATGCTGCTCAACTCGAAGTCTTGGAGAATCGTCTTTTCTGGTCCGCTGGCGACGAAGTTAGCGATGAACCGGTGGCGAATATCCTGGTTCGAGCTCGCCCGCTCCAGACCTCTATTGTACAGATCCTGCGGGGTGCTGACGAATGTAGTGAAGGTCCCGTCATCCAGCGTCTTCGAAAAGGTGTAGTTCGCATTCAGCCGAAAATACTTGCCGGCCCTCTCATTCGCCTGAAGCGTCAGACCGTGGAAGACGGAGTTGCCGCTGTTGTCCGTGTAGTAAACCAGGCCGGCGTTGTATGCAATACCTCCTGGGAACACGCTCTTGCCCGGCGGAGCGCCCGAGCAGCCGATGATGACATTGTTGCTATCACGGCTCACAGTGGTGGTTCCGACAGGACAGGGGACGTTCAAGTTCTCGGCTCGGACCAGCTTGTGCGCGACAACGAAAAGATACCCGGCGCTGAACGACAGCCCTTTTCCGACCTCGCGGTCGACCTCAAAGCTCGCCTGTTCGGAATAGGAAGTTCGGCTGTTGGGGTCGACTCCATCAACAGCCACTGTGAGCAGACCTCTGCCGGGAGGGGTAAAAAAGTTCGGCGGAACCTGGCCTGTTCTGAGCAGCGTTCGAGCATCGGCGGCTGCATCAAACAGCCCCGCAATAAAAGGCTCCTGGTTGAGCGCCCAGCCCGCCGTTTGGGCGCCTTGCCGCGGGCCTGGCAGGATAACCGGCTTCCCATTGACCAGGTCGATGACTTGCTCCGGCGGCCGCTGCGGAGAGGTCACGAACAAGAAGGACAAGTTGTAGCGGTCGAAGAATATCCCGCCTCCGGCGCGGATGACCGTCTTGCTGTTCGGGGAATACGCGATGCCGACTCTGGGTGCAAAGTTATTAAGGTCATGGTTGATCTGTCTGTAGAGACCTGCCTCGAAGTCCCATCGCAAGCCGTAGTTGAAGGTCAGCTTGGGAGTGATCTTCCACTGGTCTTGAACAAAGAATCCATAGTAGGAGTGGTTCAGGTGAACGTTGAAGTCTTCCGTACGGTCAGGCAGATAGGCATTTTGCCAGGTCGTCGGGATGGGCGGTGGACTGCTGCCGTTAAGGGAGCTGCTCGAGCCTGTTCCGAGTGGCGCGCCCCAGAAGATGATGGGCACACCATGAAGCACCTCGGTTGGGATCGGGGCGCCAGAACCTAAGGGGCCACACGGCCCCTGGCCGGTGAATGCAGTAATCGGCGGCCCGCCGGGCAGGTTTACAAAGTTGGCAAAGTCCTGCAGGCAATCGAGCCCCGGCAGAACGATCCGCATGGGCGTGAACCCCGGCCAGGTGACTTTATTCCTGATGAAGTTCGTGTCACCTCCGAGACTCACGACGTGGGAGCCTTTGACCAAAGCCGCCGTGTCCGAGAACTGCAGGCGAGACTCGCCGATAAAATCGAACACCCCAAAGTTGTGTCCGAACAAAAGCGTGTTGGGAATGTCCAGGTTGGGCTGGCCGGTAACCCCGGGAAAGTCATAGCGCCGCCGCGCGTATTGCGCCAGAGCCGTGTTCACCAGGTTCGGCCTTAGCTGCGAGGACACCGTGCCGACCAGGGATTGATCGAGAAGAAAGACATTATGGCCGCTGCTCGGTGCGCCGATGCCGCCCCCATCCAGCGTATTGCCCACCAACTGATTCAAGTCGCGCGCGTCCTCAATGTTGTAGCGCAACGACAGCCGATGCTTCTCGCTAAGCTGATGATCGATCCTGACGATGCCGTTATCGGTATCGGCGGTCTTCAGGATGTTGAGGTCTTCTGGCGCGAGTCCCAGGTAGACCTTCGCGGCGTTGATCCCTGCCAGGTTATTCACCAGCGTCGATGGATAGGTCGGTGACTCCGCGCGCCGTTGCCCTTCGTAGTTCCCGAAGACGAAAGTCCTGTCCTTGCGGATCGGGCCGCCGAGGGTCGCGCCGAATTGATTCTGTCGTAGGGTATTGGCTTGCGGCGAGGGTTGCAGCAGCGACCGTGCGTCCGTGGCCTGGTTGCGAAAATAATCATACACTGACCCGTGCCAGGCGTTGGTGCCCGACTTGGTGACAATATTGACAATGCCGCCGAGCGCCCGGCCGTATTCCGCTCCAAAACTGTTGTTCACCACGCGGAACTCACTGACGGCCTCCTGGGATGGCGTGGCCCGCTGCGAAGCCGTCACCGTGTTGATATTATCCGCGCCATCGACGGTGATGATGTTGCTCAGGTCGCGCATACCGCCGAAGGAAACTCGGGTGACCTCAAACTCGGTGAAGGTGGACTGTAAGCTGGTACGCCCCGTGGCAACCCCTGGAGTCAACAGTGCGAAATCCGTGAATAGCCGGCCACTAATGGGCAGGGACTCGATCTGTTTCGTGTCGACTACCTGGCTTATTTCTGTTCGTGTGGGTTCGATGGGACGCGCCTCGCTGGTGACCAATATCTCTTCCCCCACGCCGCGGGCTTCCAAAGTGACATTGACCGTAGCGGTTTGGCCTACGCTCAACTGGATCCCTGTCTGTGTGAAGTTCGCGAAGCCGGTGTAGGCGACCTTCAGCTCGTAGCGCCCTGGAGGGACATTGGGCAGCACATAGAATCCAGACTCGTTGGAAGCGGCTGTGTAGACACGATTCGTGCCCGTCTCACGCAGGCTAATCGACGCCTTCGCAACCACGCCTCCTCTCTGGTCCTGCACGGTGCCGTTGAGCTGGGCTTGCGAAGCTGTGAGCTGTGAAAACGCCGGTTGAGCGCAAGCGAGCAGCGCCACAGCCGTGAGGACAACAAGCGGACCTAAACGTCTTCTCATAAATCACTCCTTACATCGAAGATTTGCCCAATACAACTACAGAGCGACGCGCTTGTAGCGGCGCGCTTTGAACTCATAGCGTGGCAGGCTGCCGGGCGCTGCCTGCTCGACGCTCACGCGAATGTTCAGTTGAGAGCGAAATGCTGCCAGCACAGCCTGCTCCACCTGGCGAAAAGGCCCGCCGTCAAGAATCTCAATCTTGAGCAGCAGATCATCCATACCCGCGATCCGCTTGATCTCCACCTCGTACTCGATGATCGACGGAAACGCGCGAAGCAAGTTATCAATCGCACTCGGATACAGATTAACGCCGCGCACGATCAGCATATCGTCGGCGCGGCCCAGCACCCCGCCGTTGATCCGCGCCAGCGTTCGGCCACAAGCGCAGGCGTCCGGCGTCAACTCTACGAGATCGCCTGTTCGGTAGCGCAACACCGGCATGCCCGGCCGGCTCAGCGTGGTCACGACTAACTCGCCGCGAGTTCCTTCATCGACGGGGTCGCCGGTCTGTGGATCGATCACTTCAAAAATGAACTCGAGCTCGTTGAGATGAATGGAACCGCTTTGAGCCTGACAGTCAAAAGCCCACGCGCCCACTTCCGTAGCGCCGGCGTGGTCGAAGCAAGTTGCCCCCCAGGCCTGCTCGATGCAGCGCTTGACGCTCTCGACGCTCGCCCCCGGTTCGCCCGCGTGAATCGTGGTGCGAATGGCAGAAGAGCGCAGGTCCAGCCCCAAACCATCTGCGACCTCCGCCAGATGAAGCGCGTAGGTGGGAGTGCAGACCAGCACCGTGCAGCGATTGTCGATAATCATGCGCAGCCGTTGCTCGGAGCTCAGGCCGCCACCCGATAGGCACAACGCGCCGATATGACGCGCACCATCTATCGCGGCCCAATGGCTCACGTAAGGACCAAAAGAAAAAGCACAGAAGACCAGGTCGTCCTCGCTAACGCCCGCGCCGCGATAGACATAGCCCCAACACCGCATCCAGGTCTCCCAATCCTCGCGGGTGTCGAGCCATTTGAGAG
>JBGQGO010000149.1:0-10852 GCA_041497455.1 Blastocatellia bacterium
GCCGCGCGCACCTGGCTCACTTCAAGTGCCCGCGCCGCATTCAGTTCATCGAAGCTCTCCCGCGCACGGCGACCGGCAAGATTCAAAAGAACGTCCTGCGCGACAAGTACTGGGGCGATCAGGCAAAGCGCGTAGGATAATAGGCCAACTAGTTGCGGCTGCGCATCCAGCGCCAGGGAAGAGGTGGTGGTATCCGCGCAAACCCGTCGGATCGTGTCATCCGTGGTCTATCCGGCACTAACAAGGCGATTCTTCCGAACGCATAGACCACTGATGGAACGGATTCGACGGATCAGCACGGATTTCTTGCTGTATTGATCGCTAGCGAAATGCCCGCTACAACTCACTAGCAACTCGTTCCAGGAGGATATCGATGCCACAAGCACGACGCTTCGCTGCACTCCTTCTCTTAACCATAGGGTTGCCGCTTCAGCTTGCCGCGCAAGACCCAGCTCAAGACGCATCAAAGGTGAGCGAGCGTTATACAAAGTACGAGTATCAGATTCCCATGCGCGATGGAGCGCGTCTCTACGCCGCGGCCTATGTGCCAAAAGATACGTCGCAAGAATATCCATTTCTGCTGACGCGCACGCCTTACAGCATCGCCCCTTATGGCGTTGATAACTACCTCACATCGCTGGGGCCGTCGGAGCATTTCGACAAAGAGGGTTTTATCTTTGTCTATCAGGACGCGCGTGGACGGCATATGTCCGAGCGCGAGTTCTCGCAAGTGCAAGCGCAGCAGCAAGGACATTGACGAAAGCACGGACACATATGACACGATCGAGTGGCTGCTCAAGAACATTCCGAATCATAACGGCCGAGTCGGAATGATAGGCGTTTCGCAACCGGGCTTTCACGTCGCCGCCAGCCTGATGGACGCGCATCCGGCGCTCAAAGCCGCCTCGCCACAAGCTCCGACCGCCGACTACTACATGGGCGACGACGACGTCTATCATAACGGCGCCTTCATGCTTGGAGCGAACTTCGGTTTCTATGGCTTCTTCACGCCGCGCAAAGGCGAGCCCACCGTGCCGAAGCAGCGCGTTGGATTCGATTTCGGCACCCCCGACGCTTACGAATTCTTCTTGAAGATGGGTCCGCTCGCCGACGCCAACAAGAAATATCTCCTGCGCAACTTCATCTTCTTGCGTGCCGCTCGCAGTGGTGAACCACAGGAGGAACTATACAGGGACTACTGGCAGCAGTTTGACGACAACTTCTGGCGCGTGGAAGTGAACCAAGGGCGCCTAATGCGACCCCGCAGTGATCTTTTTATGCAACACTTTCTGGCCAGCCGACAGATGATCGACATACCGATTAAGCACTTGTTCGTGGAGTACAAGTTCTGGATAGAGCGGCAGCATCCTTTCTCGACAGTGAAGGAGGAACTGGCGACACTCGCCCGACAGCGTGACGACTTCCGCAGAATTATCGAGCCTAAGAAGAGTGACCCGATCTATACGCTTGTGACGTTCCTCGATGCCTTCGACGTGCGGACGTCATATCCCCTCCTCCTAACCATGCTGGATGCAAACATTGCCGAAGAGCACTGGGAATCAATCTCTGTCACACTCGAGTCATACTTGGTTCGCCGCGCAGTATGCGGCTTGACAACGAAGAACTACAACCGCGTTTTTCTGACGCTGACACGCAACTTGCGCCGCGACGGTGTGAAGCCTGAGAATCTCGCGACCTTACTTTCCGCGCAGTCAGGAGAATCGACGGAATGGCCTTCGGACGATACCTTCAGGGAAGCTTGGCGCTCCAAACATGTCTACCAGACCCTCAACAACCCGAAGGTCGTTCATATCCTTAAGCGACTAAACGACACCTACTTCGGAAGCAAGATGGAAACCGTCTCCATCGAAGGGGCGATGACGGTCGAGCACCTATTGCCGCAAAATTGGATTGAGCATTGGCCGTTGCCGGATGGAAGCAAAGGGATGCCGTGGAGGGAACTTTGGGACGCGGCTCGGGATGACCCGCGCGCCGCGGCCCAGAGAACCAGGAATTCGGCGCTACAGACATTTGGCAATCTTACCATTCTCACGCAGGCGCTGAACTCGGCAGCGTCTAATAGTGCTTGGGCTGAAGAAAAGCCCGAGCTGCTGCGCCATTCTCTGCTGCCAATAAATCAGCAACTTCACGACGCGGAGATCTGGGACGAGACTGCGATTGCGACGCGATCGGAGGAGCTGTTTCAACGAGCGCTGAAGCTGTGGCCGCGAAGTTGACGCCTAAGCAGCGATCGAGAGCCGGTGTTTGCTAAGTCTCGCAGCGTTTCCCCTTCAATCATGGCTCCTTCAATTACGCTCTCCCGGCCACTTCGCCAGTCTGCGTGTTAACACGGACGACTTCACCTTCCTTAATAAACAGCGGTACGCGCACGGCGAGACCGGTCTCCAAGGTGGCTTGCTTGGTTGCTCCGCCGGCTGCGGTGTCGCCTCGTAGCCCTAACTCCGCAGTGGCAATTGCGAGATCGACGAATTGCGGGAGTTGAAGCGAAACAGGAGCTCCGTTGTATCTCAAGACCTCCAGAGACACTCCCTCTTTGAGATAGCCGGCATCAGCGCCGACCGCTTCGGCTGAGAACGTAAACTGCTCGTAACTCTTCTCATCCATGAAATGAAAACCGTTCGCGTCACTGTAAAGAAAAGAAGCCGGCGCTAGCTCAACATCCGGTTCAGCGAACTTCTCGCTCGAACGGAAGCTCTTTTCCAGGACCGCGCCCGTCAACAGGTGACGCAACTTCGTGCGTACCATCGTCGCCGCGCCACGTGCCGTCGGCGAAGCAAAGAAAACGTCAAGGACCACATAGGGCTGTCCATCAACTTCGATCAGAAGTTTGCGTTTTA
Organism: Blastocatellia bacterium; assembly: GCA_041497455.1. Classification (GTDB taxonomy): domain Bacteria; phylum Acidobacteriota; class Blastocatellia; order UBA7656; family UBA7656; genus Onstottus_A. The sequence goes on from JBGQGO010000149.1 coordinate 2,859, forward strand.
GTTCGTTGGCTGCAATAAGCGCCATTCAATTCATCCCTCCCAAGGCTCAAGCAAGTCGAGCACGCTGCTGAAAAACTAACCTATCGCCACTAAGGCACGAAGCAGCACAAAGCCCACAACATACTGCATTCACTGACTTGGTGCAGCTTCGTGTCTTTGCGTCCTAGTGGCGAGCGCCCTTTTTCAGGGTTCCCGAGGTATTCGAGAAAGAGCCCTTCGACAAGCTCGTGCGTGGCCTTGCCGCCGCTCCCGTGCGCAAGCGTGATCTGAGTGTCTTGGATCTTTCGTTGTCTGCGCCGCGCTCGCTCGATTCGTTCGAACAGCGGCGAGGGTGTGAGCGGACCTGTCATTTTGTTCGAACCACGCGTTGACGCAGCCATGCGTCAATGTCATCCACCTTCCAGCGATCGGACTCGACCGCTTAGAACCATTTCAATGTTGTCTTTGGTCGAAGACACAAGCCTCGCGCCATTCTTCAGCAAGAACATAATCGTCACTGCAGTCGCAGTTCTCTTGTTTCCGCCGACCCAAGGATGATTCTTTATAAGACCGAAACAAAGAGTGGCCGCCTGACGGATGAGGTCCGCACCTTCATATTCCGCCGCATGCCGAGGACGAGCTAAGGCAGACTCAGCGAGTGTCCTGTCAAAAACGCCAATGTTCGTCTCGCCGAAAAAGCGCATCGCTTCGATGTGGATTAGAGCTGCTTCGGGGTAAGAGATGTAATTCATCTCTTCAATCGCCAAGTCTCTTCAGCTCCTCGAAAGTTTCTCGGTACTCCTCGCAGATCCGCCGCACGGATTCCTTGAGTTCTGCAGACGGAGGCGGCAGAATCTCGACCTCAATGTTCCCGTTCTCGGGGTGGAGAACCGCTATTGACCCTTCGGCTATGCCCATCGATCGGGCGACGTCTGGCGGAATGTCGACGGCCCAGCTTAAACCTGTTTTCGGCGGCGCAACAGTTTTGCTCATTGGCGCCCTCCCTTTATGGCGTTAAGTGTACACCGAACGCTGGGCAACTTTCGAGAGCCGCCCGAAGTTATAGCCCGTCGTGTGCGTGATCCTTGAGGTGCTACTCGAGAATCTCGTCTGCCGGGACTTCCCTCCTTCTGATGGTCTCGCCGTTTTCCAACTCGACCGACTCCACCATCACCTCGTTGCCGGAGATGACTTCAATGTCCAAGGCGCCTATTTGGCAAGTTCGGCGCTTGCTGCGCGCAGCAGCGCGGCGTTCTTCGTCAGAGCGTCCTCGAGAATCTTGCTTTGCTCAGTCGCCGCTTTCCAGTCGCTTCGCTCGATCGCTTCGGTCAAGCCCGGCAGCTCGAGGTGCGCGTAGGTGTACCTGGCCGCGTACAGGATGTGCTTAAACCAGGGCCGGCCGGGAATGCCATCGGGATTCAACCAATTCGCCTCCACCTGCATGATGCGTCGATTGATGCCTTGCGAAAGACTGCTGGCGATTCTCCCTGACGCCAGTCCTCGTTCGATTGCCTGGTTCAGCGCTCGACCCTCGGCTTCGAACTGAGCGACGCGCGCGAGCAGCGGCTTGAAGTCGAAGTGCTGCTTCGCGTCCTTCTTCTTTTGAAGCTCTTCGACAAACTGCCTGATGTTGTCGGCGTAGAACGCGAAGTCGAAGGGAAGAATCTCGGCGTTGCCCAACCGCAGCGCGAGCACGCCCCACAGCTTCGACATGAGCGTGTGGTAGCGATAACCGGGATCGCCAAACTGATTCATCCAGTAGAAGTCGTCGTACACTGAATGATACACGCCGTACGGACCGTCGAAGGTGAGCCCGATCGTAGGCCGCCCGAGGAAGTTCAGGAACACCGTGTGATCCGAGCCGCTTCCGATGCGAGTGTCCACAAGCTTGGAATCCTTCGTCTGCTTATGCTCGCGCGCCATCGAGGCCTTCCATTCCTCGTACAGACTCTTGCCCGAGGGCGCCTCGAGCGAGCGGCTCACTTCAACGATCAACGGCGCAAGCGAGGCCACCGCGTCGGGCTGGAAGTTGGGTCCCGATGCCGATGAATCCACGTTGATGTAAGCAACGGCTTTCGTTTTCAACTCGTCCGCGAATTGCTCGCCCCATTCAGTCGAGCCCGTGAGCCCAACTTCTTCGCCGTCCCAACTGCAAATGACAATCGTGCGCTTCGGACGAAGCCCTTGCTTCTTCAATTCGCCGAGCGCTCGCGACATCTCGATCATCGAAGCGGTGCCGCTCGACGGATCCACGCCGCCGAATTCCCACGCGTCGCGATGATTGCCCAGCACGATCCACTCGTCGGGAAACTCCGATCCGCGAATGCGAGCTTCAACGACGTAGTTGGGCTTCACGCTGTTGTCCATATCGACTTTGATGTGAGCGGTCGCCGCGCCTCCCAATCGATACTTGATCGGCAAGCCGCCCTGCCAATCCTTCGGAGCTTCGGGGCCACCCATGTTTTCAAGAAGAGGCTTCGCGTCGCGCCACGACATTGGGAGTGCGATGATCTTCGGGACTGAGACCGCTTGCTCGATGGGGATTCGTTTGGCGCCTTCGACTGAAGCCCACCCGGGAGTCAGAGGATCGCCCGGAACCATGAAGTCGTAGGTGATCGCGCCGCGCTGAATGTGGCTCTCGGGTCCCCACGGACCATCGGGAAAAACTTTGCCGCGCTTGAAGCCGTCCTCTTGCGGATCGGAATAAACGATCATCGCGGCGGCGCCTTCGCGTTCGGCCGTGAGCGCTTTGAAACCGCGATAGCTGTAAGGGTTCGAGTAGCGGACCAGAACGATCTTGCCCTTCACGTCGATGCCATGCTTGCGCAGCAGATCGTAGTCTGCGGGGTTGCCGCTGTGCGCGTACACGACCGGCGCGGTGACTTCGCCCGAAGCCGACAGCCCGGTGTAGGCTGACTGCACTCGAGGATTCTTCGTGTCGGGATCGGCGTCGTAAGGATCTTCGCGAAGGGTCGCTTTGTAGCGGACCGGACTGAGCATTTCGCAAGACACGGCGCGTGGGAAGGAGTTGAGCACATCGTAACGGCGAATCGCTACGTCTTCCCAACCTTGTTGCTTCCAGATCTCGGAGATGTAGCGGGCCAGTTCGTTGTTGCGGTCAGATCCGGCGGGGTGCGGCGCGGCCGTGAGAAAGCGATGATGCTTGCGAGCTTCGTCGGGCGAAGGGATGCTCTTGAATTTCGTTTCGATCTCCGCCTGGGACTTCGCCCCGAGCGCTGAGAAACCGGTCATCCGCTGTTGCGCAAGCGCGCTCAGCGGTGAGCCGGCCATCGCCAGCATCGCGATCAGCCACGCAATGAACCGGTGAAACCTTTGTGGGGTGAGCATCATTCCTCTCTGTTAGACAACCTCTCGATCACTGAATCTGTGTGCGGCGAAGCGCTTCGATCTCTTTGAGAATCCCTTCGACGAGAGCTTCGGTGACGATCCTCCCTTTCTCTCGCGTCGCAAGCGTGGGATCGCCCCAGATCCCCGTCGCTGAGTAAGTGCCGTCGCCCTTTGGATCGCGCGTCAGCCCACCCTTGCCGGACGGGTGATAGTCCTTCACCGCCTTCTTCATATCGACCGAAGCGGGGTCCATGTACAAGATCATCGAAGTCTCGATCTCGTCGGCGTGAGTTCCGCCTTCCTGCTTGCCCACTGCTTTTTCGACCGGTCCGGTGATCTTGAGGATGTCAGTGTAGTGAAGCGTGATTCCTTCAGCGGCGAGTTGCTCGGCGGCGGGCTTGAGCGCGCGCAAGGTCGAAACGCCAGTGTTCAAAGCATAGAACCGGCGAGGTCCGTACCGTGCGAGACTTCGGCAGATGTCGGCCATCAGATCGCGCGCGGTTTCCAGCCGCAGCGTCGTCGAACCGGGATACTCGACGAATGCTGGATAGAAGTGATAAGGCACGGTCGGCGCTATCACAACTTGCGAAGCAGCCAGCACGCGCCGCTTCAGGTACTCAGCCAGGATCCAATCGTTTTTGAGCCTGAGGTGCGGACCGTGCTCCTTCGAAGCGGCGCCGATTGGGATGACGACGACCGTGTCGCGAGTGAGCACCTTCTCAGCCTCGACCCAGGTGAGGTTCTCGAGCAGAATGCCCTTGGCCTTTGGGGTCTGAGCCCCAGCCGGTATGAGAATCGCGGTGGCAAGAAGCGTGACCAGTATCGGAGTTCTCTTCATTGATGAAAGCCCCGTCGTGTTCAAGAAGGTTGTGCGTAACGAAAGAGCTCACCGCAGAGGACGCGGAGGACGCGGAGGTAACGCGGAGACTCTCTGCGGTGAACTGTTGCGCATCAACTATTTGCTCTTCGCGAGCACGAAGTTTGGCTCGATGTCGACTGGAACGCCGCTAAGCTTGTCGAGCGCTTTCTGCATGGCCGGTCTGATCAAGCCGTACTTGTCGAGCATCGCTTTTGCCTTTTCGAAAGAGCCTTCGGCCTCGATCATTAGTATCTCACCGGCCAGTTTGCGCACGGCGTTTTTGATCTTCGAAGCATCGATGCTGTATATCCCGGCAGCTTCATCCACCTTGAACGCGCCTTCGTCGAGCAAGTAGTTGAACTGAAGCGCCTGGCCTTTGCCGTGCGCGTCCTCTATTCCAAAGCGAACCGATCTGAACGAACTGACTAGATAAGTCGTGTACAGATCACGCTCCATCGCCGAGTCCACCGAGCCTTTGTCGATCAGGAATTGCAATGCCCACAGACCGGTGATGTCAGCCTTTGCTTCTTCGATGGCTGAGTACTGCTCCTTCAATTCTTTTCTGACGTTCGTGTCTCGCCCGCCAACCTTGATGCTGTGAGGACCGAGCCCGTGCATGAGTTCGTGCGCGAGTATATGAGTGAAGAACGCGTCGAACGAAATCTGAGACTGCTGTGACGGATCGACTAGTACCTTTGAGAGTGGGACCAGCACTTGTTTGAACTTGGCTTCCTGAACGTTCTTGAGCATCACCCGCTTCGAGCCTTTTTCCTTGACGACCTGTTCATCGTTGGGGAGATTGTACGCCGCGGTCTGCACGCCGCGATTTCCATCACCCGAACAGAAGACGTTATCGACAACCCGAATCGGAGAAGCGGCCCCGAGCTTCGGATTGCGATAGCGCGGATCGATCGGCAGATTGTTTTCGAGTTCTTGAAGATAGCCACTGAACTTGACGAGCTTCGCAGACTCGGCTTCGTCGCGCAGGGTGATGAATGCTTCGAAGGCGGCCTTGTATCCGAACATCTCGTCTTCGTAGGTCTCGTAAGGCCCGATAGTCACCTCGATCGGCGCGTCCAAATCCATCCAAGCCACGTCGCTTGCGTAATAGTCGTCTGACATGAACGCATCCGCGCGCTTTGTCAGAAAGGCCTTGAGCGACGCATTGGTAGTCAGCTCAGCCGCCTCCCTCAGGAGTCTCGCAGCGGGTTCCAGGAACGCGCGATACTCCTCGTGAAAAGGAACGATCTTGAGTTTGCCATCCGGGCCTCGCCTTATGACGGTGAAGAACCCTGTCGCGCGTTTCTTGTCTTGTTCCGAGAGACCGCTCACCCACGCGTTGAATTCATCCTTCGTCATGTCGTCCGGGTAGAAGCCAGCCGGCGGCGGCTTTTCGTGCGGGACGCCGTCGATGAACGGCTCGTTCTTTTCGTTGCGCGACCATGGACCTTTGTTGATCATAAAGTAGTGGAACCGCTCGCGGCCTTCAGGGCTCGTGTCGGCTTCAAGCTTTTTGTGTAGTGCTTCATTACCGCTCCAGACCTGGCGCAGGAAGAGCGGATCGAGCAGTTTTGCCGCCTCGATCAGCTTATCGAGAGCCTTGTGATCGTTCTCGGAAAGGTGCGAAGTGTCCGCCGACAGATCAGTCGGAGCGAACTGGCGGATTTTGGCGGCCAAAGAGCTGGCGGGCGCTTTTGATTCAGACATCTTCGGCTCCTCCTTCTGCGAGGTGCAAGCAACGAGCACGACGGCAATCGCCATCGCGAGCGAACAGAGCTTGATGAATGATTTCATGGTTCACCATCCGGGAGATTATTGTGACTGCGTTTGAGCAGCACGTCCGAAGCGTCTTCGTTCTAATGCCCAGCGGCTGCGTTTGTCAACACGAAGCGGTAGCGGGTGAACGCCGAAAATTCATGCCGAGAACCTCTCTTTGAGTAGATTCGCGGTCCGGTCCAAAACCGCATGCGTTCTGCGCTGAAATGGTGAGGGCGAAATAAGCCTCGACTTATCAGCATTTGTCTGTTACCATCCCCGTGTTAGTTCAGCAGATCGAATGCTGCTGTTGATTTTTGTTTTGGGACCTCCCGCTGACTGTTTGGAGAGTGTTTGACTCTGCTTTCTCATCCTCTTTCCCGCAAAGCCTCGGAAGTTCCTCATAACCAGTTTTAGGAGAACTATGAGTAAGAAGATCTACGTCGGAAATCTGTCGTATCAAACGACAGAAGGCGACCTCACCACCCTGTTTGAACAGGTCGGTCAGGTTGATTCAGTTAATGTTATTACGGACCGGGACACCGGCCGCTCGAAGGGCTTTGCTTTTGTCGAGATGGGCAACGAGGATGCTGATAAGGCTATCACCCAGCTCAATGGAACAGAGGTGAATGGCCGCACGCTTACAGTCAATGAAGCGCGGCCGCGCGAAGAGCGTTCAGGCAATCGCGGCGGCGGCGGCTACGGCGGAGGACGCCCTAGCGGCGGCGGTGGTGGACGCGGTGGCTACGGTGGTGGTCGCGGCGGCGGCGGCGGCGGCCGCTACTAAGCCGGTCGATACGCAAGAGTGAAGAGCGGTGGATGGGACCAGCGAGAGTTGCATCCTATCCATCTCCTCTTCAGTCATCGAGCTGCTCGGAGACGATTGCACGGAACCAGTGATATAACGCACTCCAACCAATCTGCACCTTTCAGCCAACACATTTCAAGAACCACTGCTTCTATGAATGCAAGTCAATTGCTGAAGCAGTGCACCGAAAAAAGAGAGATTCATGAGTTTAAACAGTTTTAGCAAGCTCGGCCTTTGTGCTCCGCTTGCGGATGCGCTAGGAAAACTAGGCATCACCGATCCAACAGAGATTCAAACGAAGACGATACCGCACGCGCTTGCGGGACGAGACATTATGGCTTCGGCAGAGACGGGTTCCGGCAAGACGCTGGCCTTTCTGCTCCCGATCATTCAGCGGCTGAGCGGTCCCGGCCCGACGCGCGCGCTTGTGCTTGCGCCGACGCGAGAGCTCGCTCTTCAGATCGAAGCGAACGCGAAGATCTACGGCCGCACCGCAGGGCTTCGCACCGTTTCGATAGTGGGCGGCGAAAGCCTCCCCAAACAAATCAGGGCGCTGCGCACTGGCGTTGACATCCTGGTTGCTACGCCCGGACGCTTGAACGATTTAATCGAGCGAGGCACGGTCCCGCTCAAGGCGATAGAGGTGCTCGTGCTAGACGAAGCGGATCGAATGCTCGATATGGGCTTTCTCCCGCAAGTCAGGCGGATAATCAAACACCTTCCGAAAAAGCGTCAAACGATGTTATTGTCGGCGACGCTTTCCAGAGAGGTTGAACGGCTAGCGCAGGAGTTGCTGGCGAACTACGCGAGAGTTGAAGCAGCCCGCTCCGCCACGACCGTCGCGACTCTTACTCAGAAAGCCTTCGCGGTGCTGTCGCACGCCAAGACGCCAATGCTGCTCGCGTTGCTAAGGCAGCACGCGGGGGAGACGTTTCTGGTCTTTACACAGACCAGGCGAGGGGCGGACAGGGTAGCGCGGATACTGACCGCCAATAAGCACGATGTCGTCACGCTTCACTCTGATCGCACCCAGTCGCAGCGCAACACGGCATTGGCCAGCTTTCGCTCCGGGCGCGTTCGTGTGCTTGTAGCTACCGATGTTGCGGCGCGCGGCATTGATGTGGATGACATCTCGTTTGTGGTTAATTACGAAGTGCCTGCGACCGCTGACGACTACATACACCGCGTAGGACGAACAGCGCGGATGGGCCGCGACGGCGCGGCTCTGACGCTGGTGAGCCCTGA